>JAGHYO010000420.1 GCA_017743605.1 Thermoflexus sp.
CTCCAGCTTCTCGAACTCCCGGATGGCCAGGGCCGCCGTGATGTCGTTGGCCATCACGAAGTCCACCCGCACCTCTACCAGCTCCCCAGGCTCCACGCGGTCCACCCCGGCGTGGGCGGAGATGATCTTCTCGGCCATCGTCATGCCCATCGTGGCCCCTCCGTTCACGGAAGTGCAAAGATCGTTAGAAGGGTTCAGGGCACGGAGACGGGAAGCTCCACGCAGGCGCCCTGGGGGGCGCGCGCCAGCCGGAGCAGGGCGTTCAGGTAGGCCTTGGCTGCCGCCACCACGATATCTGTGTCCGCCCCGAAGCCCCCGGCCAGCTCCCCGCTCTGGGGATCCTCGGCCTGCACGAACACCCGGCCCATGGCGTCGCGCCCGGGGGTCACCGCATGGACGTTGAACTCCAGCAGTCGGGCCTGCACCCCCAGGGCGGTCTCGATGGCTCGGTAAGCGGCATCCACCGGCCCGTTCCCCGTCCCGGTGCCCAAGCGAACCTCGCCGTCAGGCCCGATCAGGCGCACAGTGGCGGTGGCGATGGCCGGCGTGCCACAGATCACTTGCAGCGTGTCCAGCCGCCAGGCCTGGCTGCTGCTCTGGGTGAAATCCGCCATCATCGTTTCCAGGTCGAAGTCTGTGACGTATTTCTTGCGATCGCACAGGCCCTTGAAGCGGCGGAAGGCTTCCTCGAAGGCCTCGGGGGAGAGGTGGTAGCCCATCTGCTCCAGGCGGACCCGGAAGGCATGCCGGCCGGAGTGCTTGCCCAGGACCAGCCGGGACTCCGGCACGCCCACGGCCTCAGGCCGCATGATCTCGTAGGTCAGCGGGTTCTTGAGCATCCCGTCCTGGTGGATGCCGGCCTCGTGGGCGAAGGCGTTGGCCCCCACGATGGCCTTGTTGGGCTGGACGGGGATGCCGGTGAGGGCGCTCACCAGACGGCTGGTGCGGTAGATCTGGGTGGTGTCGATGTGGGTGCGCAGCCCAAAGAAGTCCTGTCGGGTGTGCAGGGCCATGACCACCTCTTCCAGGGCCGTGTTGCCGGCCCGCTCGCCGATGCCGTTGACGGTGACCTCCACCTGGCGGGCGCCGTTGCGGATGGCGGCCAGGGTGTTGGCGGTGGCCAGGCCCAGGTCGTTGTGGCAGTGGGCAGAGAGGATCACCCGCTCCACCCCCGGGACCCGCCGGCGGATCTCCGCAAAGAGGCTCCCGAACTGCTCCGGCATCGTGTAGCCCACCGTGTCGGGGATGTTGAGGGTGGTGGCCCCGGCTTCCACAGCTACTGTCAGGGCTTGCATCAGGAAATCGCGGTCAGTGCGCCCGGCATCCTCCGGAGAAAACTCCACATCCTCGCACAGCCGGCGGGCGTAGGCGACCATCTCCCGGATCCGGGCCAGGCACTCCTCCCGGGTCATGCGAAGCTTGTATTGCAGATGGATGTCTGAGGTGGCCAAGAAGACGTGGATGCGGGAGCGAGGGGCCTCTCGCACCGCCTCCCAGCAGGCATCGATGTCCTCCTTGTTGGCCCGGGCCAGCCCGGCGATCACCGGCGGGCCGTTGGGTCGATCTTTCCCCGTGGGCCCGATCTCCCGGGCAATGCGACGCACCGCCTCAAAATCTCCCGGTGAGGCGATGGGAAACCCTCCCTCGATGATATCCACCCCCAGGCGGACCAGCTGACGGGCGATCTCCAGCTTCTCCTCCACCGTGAGGGTGGCGCCGGGGGATTGCTCCCCATCCCGCAGCGTGGTGTCGAAGATCCGAACGACATCTGGCTCCATACGGCCCTCCTCATCGGGCTGGGACTTCCTTGGGGTTAAGCCAGGGCATCATCGATCGCAGCCGGCGGCCGACTTCCTCGATGGGATGATTGCGTTCCTCCTCCCGCTTGGCGTTGAACCGGGGACGGCCTCTAGCGTTCTCCTCGATCCACTCCTCGGCAAAGGCCCCACTACGGATCTCTTCTAGAAGCTGCTTCATGGTGGCCCGCACGTGGTCGTCGATCACGCGGGGGCCGCTCCGGTAGTCCCCGTATTCCGCCGTGTCGCTCACCGAGTAGCGCATATACGAGAGGCCGCCCTGATACATGAGGTCCACGATCAGCTTGAGCTCGTGTAGGCACTCGAAGTAGGCGATCTCCGGCTGATAGCCGGCCTCGATCAGGGTCTCGAAGGCAGCTTTGATAAGGTGGCTGACCCCGCCGCACAGCACCACCTGTTCGCCGAAGAGATCCGTTTCGGTCTCCTCGGCGAAGGTGGTCTCGAGCACCCCGGCCCGGGTGCACCCGAGGCCCTTGGCGTAGGCCAGGACGTTGGCCAGCGCTTGACCCGTTGCGTCCTGGTGCACGGCCACCAAGGCCGGCACCCCGCCGCCCTCCCGGAAGATCTCCCGCATGCGGTGGCCGGGCGACTTGGGGGCCACCATGCTCACGTCCACGTCAGGCGGGGGGACGATCTGGCCGAAGCGGATGTTGAAGCCGTGGGCGAACATCAACGTCTTGCCCGG
>JAGHYO010000026.1 GCA_017743605.1 Thermoflexus sp.
CGAACCTGCCCACCGCGTGCACTGCCCCCAATCCCGCAAAATCCCGCGCCCCCGCTCTTTCCCCCAGGGACGGCGGGTAAGCGGAGAGGTTCCTCAACCAGCCCCCCTCATACCCACGGGAAAGCCGCGATCCATGTCTATGCGAAATGGATCGCGCAGCTCAGCTCCTCCTTCGCCGCCTCTACCGCTTCGCTCTCCAGGCCGGATCCCTGCGCTGGCGCCGGGGAATACATCACGGCCCCGATCAGGACGGCCGCGACCAACGCGATGACTGCTGGTCGACGCCATCGATGCACTAGCGCACCTCCTTCGCGCCGGTTTTCCCTCGAACGGCTCCCCCCGGCTACGGGTTCGCACGGATTGGAAAGCTGGGGAAGCCCCGCTACGGTCGGGGGGAACAAAAATCGCGAGGCCGGTCTCGGGTGAGATGCACAAGTTGACTGCCCGACGGGGAATCCAAAGGGGGATTGCAGGGAAAACAGGGGGCGGACATCCACAACGTCCACCCCCCATCGCCTCAATACACGTGGAAATACCGATCGATCTCCCAGGGGCTAACGTGGCGGCAGTAGGCCTCCCACTCCAGCCGTTTGGCCTCGAGGAAGCGCTCGGCCGCCAGCGGGCCCAGGGCCTCCTGGACCACCTCGTCGGCCTCCAGGGCCTCTAGAGCCTCCCCCAGGGTGGCCGGCAGGCGCTGGATCCCCCGCGCCTCCAGCTCCGTCGCTTCCATCGGGAACAGCTCCTCCTCCACCGGCGGCGGTAGCGGCAGCCGTCGTTCGATCCCATCCAGCCCGGCGGCCAGCATGGCCGCAAAAGCCAGGTAGGGGTTGCAGGCCGGATCGATGCTCCGCAGCTCAATGCGGGTGGATTGGTAACGTCCAGGCTTGATGGCCGGGATGCGGATGAGGGCGGAGCGGTTGATGCGGGCCCAGCTGACGTAAGGCGGCGCCTCGAACCCGCCCAGCAGCCGCTTGTAGGAGTTCACCAGCGGGCAGAGCACGGCACACATCCCCCGGGCGTGGGCGATTTGGCCCGCCAGGAAGGCCTTGGCCAAGGGCGAAAGGCCGTAATCGTCCTCCGGATCCGCGAAGGCGTTTCCCCCGTCCTCCAGACGGAGCAGGCTCTGATGGGTGTGCATCCCGGACCCCGCCCGTCCTTCCAAGGGCTTTGGCATGAAGGTGGCATGGAGGCCGTGGGCCTGGGCGATGTGCTTGATGACCAGCCGGGCGGTGACGAGATGATCGGCCATGCGCAGGGCGTCGGCGGGCTGGCAGTCGATCTCGTGCTGGCCTGAGGAGATCTCGTGATGGCCCGGCCCGGCCGGGATGCCCAACGCCCGCAAGGTCTCCACCATCTCGCAGCGGACCTGGTAAGCCAGATCCGTAGCCAGATCGAAGTAGCCGATCTCATCGTGAGGGGCCGGGGCGAACCGCCCTCCTTCAGCGCGGAAGAGGTAGAACTCCAGCTCCGGGCTCACCACATAGGTATATCCCACTCGGGCGGCCCGCTCCATCATCCGGGCCAGCACCGCCCGGGGATCCCCAGCGAAGCGCTCCTCCTGCCGGTTCACCACCCAGCAGATCACGTGGGCGGTCGTCCCCTGCCCCTGGGTCCACGGCAGGATGGTGAATGTGCTGAGGTCCGGCTTGAGATAGAGATCGGACTCTGCCACGCGGGCGAACCCCTCGATGGCCGATCCATCAAACCACTTCCCGGTCTCGATGGCCTCCGGGAGATCCTCCAGGGGGATGGTCACCCCCTTGGGGGCTCCCAGGATGTCGGTGAAGCGCAGGATGACGAAGCGGACGCCCGCCCGGCGGGCCTCCTCAAGCACGCGGTTCGGATCCACCGCCGGACTGTGCATTGGACCTCCTCAACATGGGTCGGATTTTGAGGGCCAGCTGCAGCCGGAAACAATCCTCCCAGCGCCGCAGATCCATCCCGGTGATCTCCTGGATCCGCCGGAGCCGATAGGCCAGGGAGTTGCGGTGCAGGAACAAGCGCTCGGCTGTGCGCTGCAGGTTCCCATCGCAGGCGAAGAAGGCCTCCAGGGTGGGGATCAGCTCGGCGTGATGCTCCCGGTCATAGCGCTCCAGAGGGCCGAGGGCCTGCTCATAGAATTCCTCCAGAAGCTCGCTCTCCCGCAGGGGATAGAGGATGCGGTACACATCGAGCCGCGAGTAGGCCAGGGTGTGGTCTCCTCCCAGCAGGGCCTCCACCATCTGCAAGGACTGGACGGCCTCGCGGAAGGAGCGGGTCAGTCCAGCGGGACCGGCGTAGACCCCACCCACCCCGGCCGCTAGGCGAGTCAGGCTCAGGGCGCGGACCAACTCGGCCCGCAGGCCCTCCATCACGGTTTCGGGATCTGCCTCTCCGCCTAGAGGCGGGAACACGAAGGCGATCCCCTCGGCCATAGGTTGGACTCGACAGCGGGGGAAGCGGGCAGTGAGGCGGCGGATGGCCTCGGTGAGGCGCTCCGCATTCCCTTCCGCCTCCGGCGCCCGGAACACCGCCACCGCCATGGGCTCTTCGATGGGCTCGTTGAGGATGCGGGCCCGACGGCGGGCCTCCGCCTCGGGGAGCTCCCCCCGCAGCACTTGGGCCAGGAACTCCCCACGGACCCGGGCTTCCGCCGACCAGAGGGAGCGCTCCCGGATCAGCACCAGGGCACAGGCCGCCGCTGCCTGGGCCACTGCCAGGCGGTCCCGCTCAGCGATCCCCCCGGCCGCCCCGAGCAGACAGACCACCCCGACTGGCCGCCGCTCCAGGAGCACCGCCCCGGCCAGACAGATCTGCCCGGCGGCATCCGGCCCGAAGAGCGCCACCGGAGGCTCCCCACCTTCCTCGCGCGGGGGCAAGCGCCGCAGCCAAGCCCGGCGCTCCGGGACGCCCGGCGAGGGCTCCGAGGGCCCGGAGAGGTCGGGCCAAGGCCTCCCCTGAGCATCCTCCAGCCACGCTCGCTTCCCCGTTGCCCGCTCCAGCGCTCGCAGGATCGCCGGGAGCCCCTCGCCGGTCAGGGCCGCCTGCTGGAACCGGCGCTGGAGCTCCCGCTCGATCTCGTAGAGGGCCTCCCGGCGGGCGGTGATGAAGCGGGCGATCTGATTGGCCAGATCCGCCAAGCTGATCCCTTCCGGCAGCGCGAGGAGGGGAAGTCCTCCCTCTTCGGCCAGCGGACCCCAGCCCTCCGGCACCGGCCCGACTACCCCCAGGCCAGCCGCCTCCCGTTCCAGGGCCAGCTCCAGGAGGGCGGGGAAGGAGAGGGGCGGCTCTCGCATGGAGAGCAAGTCGACCGGGAAGAGAAGAAGGTCCCCACGCTGGATCGCTGTCCGCGCGGGGAGGGTGCGCAGCAGGGTGGCCCACGTCACCTCGCGGTCCAGCCCGTCCCGGCCGCCGAGCACCCGGGTCCCTGGCGGCAAGGTGGTCTCCACCAGCTCCCGTAACGGAACCCCACGCATAGGCCGTTCAATCTGCTCCATCGAACGAAGGGAAGACCATCGCGATCTGCGACGGATGATCAAACCAATGCGCGCGATATCCCTCTGGCACTTGATGAACGTCCTCAGTGTAAAGCAGCAGGTGAACATGGACCTTCAGGTCCTGATAGCGAAAAACCCGAGGCCGACCTTCCTCGTCGAGGAAGATCCTCCGGAAGCCGTCCACCTTGTAGGCATAGTCTGCCTGCTGCATCCCCTTGGGATCCACAAACACGATGGCGTAGTCGCTTCCGCGACGGAGCCAGAAAACAAAGTCCGGGAAGAATTTGCGGATGCGGTTGCTGCGAGGATCGTAGTAAGGGACGTAAACCTCATCCAGCGCCTCATCGATCTTGCTGAAGGCCCACACCAGGGAGGCAAAAGCCTGGTTCTCCTGCCCCAGATACTTCTCCAGGTCGTTGAGGAATCGCACTTCGCTGGGATGGCGGATGATGTGGCGGATCCAGTCGATGCGCTCGTTCTCGGAATGAATCAGGGGAAGGTAATAATGCTGAGCCACCCGTTTGATGTAGAGCTTGTGACCGCCATGAGCAAACTCCTCATCGCTCTGGATGGCCCGAATCTGGCGCAGCATCTCATCAAAGGAGAGCTGGCGGGATTCATACCGGACGCTGAGTTCCTGCAGGCGCCGAGGCAGCTCCTTTACCCGCTTCACTTTCTCGATCAGCTCCCGAATGTCCCGGAGGAAGACCCGGATGTGCCGGAAGTGCCGGATCTCCTCCTCCAGCGGCTTCATACGGTCCACTTCCTGAGGGATCACCCGGAAGTAGGCCAGAAGCCGCTCGATCAGCAGGTCCATCCGCCCGTAACGGCGGCCGTCTCGAGTGTTGAAATAGCGATTGGGATCCCGGAGAGAGGCCTGAAGCCAGCGGACCCCCTGGGGAGTGGCATGATGGCGGCAGATCAGGAGCCGGGGGTCGTTCAGATAGCCCACGTATTCCTGAAGCCGCTCCAGCTCCTCTTCGGCGACCTCGAACTTCCGCGGCGCTACGTCCTCCGCCAAGGGGCGCATCGCATCCCGATAGGTCGGCATGAGCAGGAGATCAAGTTCCAGCCCCCGGTTCACTTCCAGCTCAAGGCGATGCTCAGCCTCGTACCGCTTCTCGCGATCCAGCTCCCGGAAGACCTGATTCAGGACCTCTCGCCGGGTGCCGAAGACGAAGAGGGTTTCCAGCGCGGAGGCAACGGGCTGCAGCTTCTCGAAAATTTCCTCCTCGATTTCTTCGGAGTTGTGGAGGGAGAGGAGGCGCTGGCGCTTCCCCGGCAGGGGTTCGATCCGCACCCCTCGCCCCACGGACTGGAGGATGAACTTCCTGGCCTCCACCCCCGCGCCGATATGGATGTAAAGGATGACGTTCGGGCGATTTGAGTCCCATCCCTCATAGAAGGCGCGGGAGCCCATGAGGAGGTTGATCGGCGAGCTCTCCTCGTTCAGCCGGCGGAAGAACCCCTCGTCCTCGTAACCTTCGACGATCTCGTAGCCTCTGAGCTCCTCTTTGAGCCAGCCCGAGATATCGCCAATCTTGACCAGGGCGAAGGGCTGCTCAGCGCTCTTGAGCTTGAAGGCCATCTCCTGGCGATTGGAGGGGCGCAACAGCACCTCGACCTCGCCCGGGGCAGGCGCGTTGTAGACCAGGCGCAGGAGCTCCTTCGGAGTGATCCCCTCCCGTAGAGAAATGTCCGCCCGGAACCGCTCCTCCTCAAACAACCACTCCGGCTCCTCGATCAGCTCCTGCCGGAGCTCGTCGCCCGCCTGCTCCCACACCAAGGGATCGATCTCCCCTCGGCCGACGCGCTCGATCTCCCGGAAGACGAGGCGGAGGTCGGCATCCTCCGTGTTCACCGAGTGAACCAGGATCAGCAGCAGCGGGCGGTGGTAAGCGCCGGACGGCAGCGCTTCCTGCACCCGGCGCAAATAGGCCAGCATCAGCAGGGCTTTGAGGACCACGCGTTGCTTCTCCGCTCCGGTGTAGTCCTCTTTCTCCCCGAAGGCCCGGGTTTCCTGCCGAAGAAGGACGATATGCTTGCTGTAACCCGCACGCACAAACTCGGAGAGATTGAAGTTGTAAACAGTCGTGACAATATCCCGGGGATCGGTGAAGGTGGCGGAGAAATTGAAAAGGAAACCATGACGAGAGAGGATGCCGTAGATATGCTGGCGCCTGGACTCCTCCTTATCCCCTTTGTGAGCCTCGTCCAAGAGCACATACCAGCGCCCGTCGTTCTCATAATTGCGGAAGTCCACGATACGTTCCTTCTGCTCATCGCTCAGGTTGTCGGCACGATAGAAGAAAGCGGTGAGCTCGTGCTCCCCCACCAGAGGGAAAAAGCTGTGCTGGCGATCCGGGTAAGATTTAAGGTTGGCCAGCTGGATGCGGAAATCGAACCGGCCCCGGTTGAACTCCTCCACGTGGGCTTTGAGCTGGTCCAGCAGGTCATCGCGGGCGCTGAGCACCAGGACCGGGGCCACAGGGATCTCTCCGCGACGCATCAAGCCCCACAGGATTTCAATGAGCTTGACCAGCACCAAACTCTTGCCGCTGCCGGTGGCCATCCAGAAGCCCATGCGGTTCACGAAGTGGCGATAGGGAATGCGTTCGTGCTGGACGGGGTAATAGCGCTGCAACAGATCGCGCACGTCCCGCTTTTGCTTCTCCAGGGAGATATCCAGGTCCTCTCCCAGCCCGTTATCCCGATACCACTTCCAGAGCTTCGCTTTGCGCTCTTCGTCCGCCTCCGGCGGCTCCCCCTCCCGGAAGTCCCGGAAGTCCTCGTAATACTTCCACAGCGCCTTGAGGGCAAACCGCAAGGCATCCTGCTGATAGGGCCACAGCCGCTTGGCGGGCGCAAAGGCCACCAGATCGAAGTCCTGCCAGGCCGGAGGCAGGCTCTCAAAGGAGATATCTTCCAGCATATCTTGCAAGGTGCGCATCGGCGACGCCTCCTAAGACCCTCAGCCCCCACTGCAGATGGAAAAGCGAACGCTCCGGTCGCTCAGTTTGTCAAACCATCCCAGGGGCCTGCTTGCGTTGAGATCATCCTCAGCCTTCCGGACCCACATCCAGACGGCACGTTCGCTCATCGATCGATCTCCTCCCAAATAAGCAAGATATGCAGTGACGCCGGATCGCTCGGCGACGATCCGCTCAGACCCGGCGAACGCATCGGCGCCGACGATCACGCGGAAATCGCAGCTGCTGTCGGACCGTGCCTCACCGCGGGCCTGGCCTCCGAAGAGGAGCACGCAACGGACCCGATCGCTCGCCTGCTCTGTTTCCTCCCGGAGGATCGCCCTCGCCCGAGCCCGGGTCGCCCCCATCCCTCACCACCAGATCAGCGGTCGGATCATCTCCCAAGGCGGATCCTGCGCGTTCACCACCGTCCCATCCTCGAACTCCACCGCGCCGGGCCGGGTGGGGTCGTCCGCGGCGGGGTGGATGCGGCGGATCCATCGGCCCGTGAGGCACGAAAGGGTCTCCACCAGGTCGATGTCGGGGTAGAGCTTTGAGAGATCCACCCGGATTCGGTCCCCCTCGAGGTCCACCTCCATCACCCGCTCGCCGGTCTCGGCGTTGTCAAGCATCTTGGGATCTCGCAGGAAGACATACTGCGTATACGGATCGGCCCGAAAGAAGAGGGGGGCGTCATCCCGGAAGCAGGCCTTGCGCAGCACCTCTTCATACTGCTCCAGGCGGAAATATTTGACGAAGTGGCGGACACCCCGGCCGTCCTCCCGGGCTTTGCCATCCTTCCATCGATCCGAGAAGATGGCCTTCTTGATACGAGGGAGCAGCACCGTGTGGAAATGATCGGCCACCTCCACCAGGATGTATTTGCGCCGACCCCCATCCTCCCGGTTCAGGTGGATGACCGCGTGGGCCGTGGTCCCGGAGCCGGCAAAGAAATCGAGGACGATTTCCCCCTGGCGGGCGGTCTGGCGAACGAAGCGGCCCACCAGGCTGGTGGGCTTGGGGGCGAAGAAGACCCCCGACCGTCCGAAGAGGGCCGAAAGCTCCTTTTCGCCATCGCTGTAGTCCACCACCACGCTCTTGGCCACGTTGGTCTCCGTCTCGTGGAGGAAGCGCTTGATCCGCGGCACCTTCCGCTCGTCCTCCCCCCAGACGATGCGGTGATCCTCGGCAAGGCGCAGAAACTCTTCATATCCCCTGTTCCAGCCGCGCTTAGGAGGCGGACAAGGCTTTCCGGTGACTGGATGACGAGGTCGATAGAAGCGATAGTTGGGATGATTCGGATCCCGGGTAGTGGGCGACTGCTTGCCCGCAGGCATAGACATATCGCCTTCCTGCCACACCCAGATCCCCGCCTTCCGCGCCTGGGCCTCGGCCTCGGGGACGTAGCGTCCTTCCGCGTCCCGATACTCCGCCCGCCGATAGGGGTAGAGGCCCCGCCAGGGATCGTTGCGCTCGGCCTCCTCGCGGCTCATCCCCTGGGCCGCCGCCTCCCGCAGCCATTCCTCCCGATGCCGTCGATAGAGTTCCTCCAGAGCCCGCTCCACTTCGGCGATGGGGGGATAGCGGGAGTTCAGCGCCTCGATCAGGGCCATGACCTCTGGATATCCGGGCTTGGGCTCCCGGAACGTCATCGGGTCCGCCTTGACCCTTTCCAGATCCTTGGCCCAGACCTCCACATACTCGTGGTTGGTGGAATAGGTGGGCACCTGGCTGTTGGTGGTGTTCATCACCCAGATCACTTCCTCGACCCGATTCTCCTCGCCCAGCAAACGGACCAGGATCCCCTCCACCACGGCCCGCTCCCGCTTGTCGATGCTGACGAAGAGGACGCCGTCCTCTGAGAGCAACTCCCGAGCCAGCGCGAGCCGGTTCTCCATCATCGAGGCGTAGGCCGCGTGACGGAAGCGGTTGGGGTAAGGGATCTCCGTAGTGGCGGTGTTGTAGGGCGGATCGATATAGATGCACCTCACCCGCCCCCGGAACTTGGGGAGCAGGGTGTTCAGGGCCTGGTAGTTCTCGCTGTGGACCAGCCAGCCGTCCAGCTCCTGGTCCAGGTGGTCGAAGAGGGCGAGGATGGCCGGCTCCAGGTCGGGGAAGTAACGGGTGTCCAGGGGGAGATACCGGTAGCGTTCGTGCAAACGCCGGCCCACGAGATCTTCGGACCAGATCGCTTCCGGCGTCCAGTCCTCTCCCACCATGCCCAGCTCACGCCATTCCTGAACCTGGTCCTCTATCCCCGGGTGGGCGAAGATCCGCTCCAGGACCTCCGTGCCCCCTTCCTGTCCGGCGATGCGATCCAGGGTGATGAGGTAGTGGCTCCCCCGGACGAACTTGGGCTTGTTCCAGATCCGCACCAGCTCGTCCTCGAACTGGGCGATGAGATCGATGATCCGGTAGGCGATGTCCTTAAGGGCCCGCAGCTGCCGGACGCGCGCTTCCGTCCAGACCGTTCCGTCCCGCTGGCCCGGTTCGAAGACGTATTGATAGAGCCAGAGATCGAACTGCTCTTGGAGAAAGCGCCGGGCGTCCTTGTTGATGAAGAAGTCGACCTCGCTCTGGCGCTCGAAAAGGCGGAAGGCCCGCTCCAGCGTCTCCTCCGAGGGGATGTCCGGGGTGAACCGCTTCAGCCCCTGGGCGTCCCGAATCGCCCGGCGGATCTCCTCAAGGTTCGTCTGCCGCCCTCGCTCCGTGTAGACCACCGTGAAGACCAGCGTGCCGTCGCCTCGCCGCTCCCGGAAGGTGTAGATCAGGTCTCGCTTCTCGTTCGCCCGTCGGTGTTCCAGAGCAGACACATCGAAGAAAAAGCGAAAGCCGTCGACCTCCGCCGTCATGCTGCGGAAGAGGCAATCGGTCTTGACGTAGTAGAGCATATGGGTCTTCCAGAAGAGAACCACATCCCGGTCGTCGGTATAAACCCTCTCGTAGACGTGACCATGAGGCGGGGTGAACCGGAAGTAGATGGAGCCGGACTCGCTGAAGTAGCGACGGAAGAAGGTGTAAAGGCGGTCGAAAAGCTCCTCGCGGAACTCGGGGAAGGGCGCCAGGGCCCGCTCGATGTCCCCCCGGAGCCGAGGGAAGACCCCCTCCTCATAGTAGCGGGATTTCATCCGCATCAGGTTCACGAAGCCGGACTCGCCCTCCACCTTCGCACCCACAAAGAGGTCCCGCAGGGCGGAGAAGAACGCTTTCTCCTTGCTCACAGCTGCCTCCCGTTCCAGACAGGGGTGAAGGCACGAGGAATACCCGGAAGGGTTCCACTTCGGGCACCGCAACCATCGATCGATATTATAGCTGCGGCCGTCCTCCAGAGGCTTAGGCCGCGGGGGGAGACCTTCAGCAGATCCGAACAGACGCCGCTCCACCTGGTCCCAGGCCGCTTCCAGCGCCGGCCACGGCGCCTCCTCCCTGGCCAGCCGCTGCGCGGCGGCCTACCGCTCCAGCGGGATCAGGTTCCCCCGCGCCTCCCGCAGCCTCTTCCGCAACGCTGCCTGCATCGCCGCCGGATCCCGCCGCAGAGCCGGCTCGGAGCAGGCGAAGGCGTCCGCGTCTTCGAAAGCGCCACGGAAGAACTCCTCTGGCCGGTCCTTCAAAGCCGGCCCCGCCGCCAGAGACCACAGCTCCCCCCGCAACGGACAAAAGTCCTCCCCTGGGATCCGGCCCGCGCAGCCATGCTCCTTCGAAGTAGGTGGACGCCACGCCGTGACCGCCGCCCGCAACAAGCCCTACCCCAAGGCTAGATTATGCCGGGCTCCGCAGGAAGGCAGATCCTCCATACGGGGCCGAGGAGGCGGGACCACCACGGTACGCACCGACCAGGAGATCCGCTGGAACCGCTCCGGGATCGTGGCTAAAGCGGAGCGCAGGCGCGCTCGGCGCTCGCCATCCGGGGATCGGGCCATCGCCAGGATCGGCACGCCGGCCGTCTGCTCCAGCCGCTGGGCCTATCCCCCCGGGATGTTCGCTGCATACGGGGCATCGATCCCCTGCTCCTCTTTGAGAGGGGCTGACTCCTCCACCGCCTGCTCTGTTAGCGAAGGCCGGATCCCCTGCAAACATCCGCAGGGATGCAGGCCAGCCTCCCCCCGTGCCATGGCCTGTGGCATCCGCCCGGACCACGCCGCCGGAAAGGCCGCCTCCCACAACGCCTGGAAGGGGATCCCGTCCAGGGGGGAGGCAGATGGCGTAGGCGATGGGCGAAAGCAACACCCACCGATCCGCAGAAGCGTTCCCGCCAGCCCCCACCTCGGGGGTTTCCGCATCGGCACCGTCCCGGAACCCTTCGAGTCGCTGTCCGGCGCGCGCGTCCTCCACCGCAGCCTCCGATTCAGAGGATCCAATGGAGCCGACACCGGGGGCGCGAGCCGTTGCGCCCATCCAGGAAGAACCAGAAGGTCCTGTGCGAGATGGACGTGTCGCGATTTTGTTGAGCTTGGCCGCTTCGTGGGACAACTGCGCGCCGTTGTCCTCCGATTTTGGGACGCACCCCGCGGGACCGGCACCTTGCCTTTTCCACCCAGAGGAGGCAGTATTGTCTCTTTGAGCGTAGTAGCGCTGGATGCACAACCGGGCGGGCAGCGCGGCGAAGGAGGCAACGATGCGACCCTGGGCGTATCCGGTGGACCTTCGTCGGATCCGATCTTGGTGGCAGCGGTTTGTGGAATGCCGGGAGCTGAACCCAGCCTTGGACCCGCTGGTAGCGGCCTCGTGGGCCCGATGCGCCCTTCGCGTGAACCCCCACGCCCCCCCGGCCCTCCCCTGTCTGGACGCGGAAACTCTGGAGCGCGTGCGGATCACCCTCTTCGATCTGATCGCCACCGCTCGGCCGCTCATGGAGGATCTCCATCAGTTCACCGAGGGCTCGGGGCTGGCCATCGCCCTCTTCGACCCCGCGGCATGCGTGCTGGACGTCCTGGGGGACCTGGGGATCGCGCGCGCGGCGGAGGCGGTAGGGCTGCGGCCGGGAGTTTTCTGGAGCGAGGGCCATGTGGGCACCAACGCCTTCGCCCTCGCCCTCCTGGAGCGCACCCCCGCGCAGGTCGTCGGGGCCGAGCACTTCGTCGCCCTCTACCACGACTGGGTGACCACGGCCGCTCCCATCTACGGCCTGGATGGCCAGCCCCTGGGAGCGATCGGCACAGCGGCACCGGCGGAACGAGCCCAGCCGGACACCTTAGGGATGGTGATGGCCACCGCCCGGGCCATCGAGAACCAGCTCCAGGCGGCGGCGAACCTTCGCGAGAGCCATCAGCGGCTCGCGGAGCTTCAGGCCATCCTGGAAGCCACCGACCATGTGGTGATGGTCCTGAACGCTCGGGGGGAGATCGTCGGCCTCAACGGTACGGCGGCCCGCGTGCTGGGCCTAGATCCCTCCGGGATCCTGGGGCGCCCCTTGAGCAGCCACATCCAGCTGCCACCCGCCCTCCAGAACGCCCTCACAGACCCTCAGGTCCGCCTGGAGACCGAGGCCACGCTGCTCATCGATGGAACGCCTCTGGAGGGCTGGCTGAACCTCTACGCCGTCGCCGAAGGCCGGCATCATCTGGGATGCGTGCTCACCTTCCGCCGAAGCGAGCAGATCCATCGTATGGTCGCCCGGCTGGTGGGAGCGCAAGCGCTGATGACCCTGGCAGACATCCCCGGCCGCTCCCGGGCCATCCAGCATGTCCGCCAGCAGGCGCGAGCGGCGGCGCGCACCAGCCTCCCGGTCCTCCTGCGCGGGGAACCAGGGACCGGCAAGGGGGTGCTTGCCCGGGCCATCCACAACGCCAGCGCCCGGGCCGGCGGACCCTTCATCGCTGTCTCGTGCCGGGCCATCCCGCGGGAGCTGCTGGCGATGGAGCTGCTGGGCGTGGAGGGCGGAACGTTTCGGAACGGGCCCTCGGAAGGGCGGCCAGGGAAGTTCGAGCTGGCCCACGGCGGGACCCTTTACCTGGATGAGATCGAGGCGCTGCCGCTGGAGCTGCAGGCGGCCATCCGGCGCATCCTGGAGACGGGGGAGGTGATGCGCCTGGGCGGCCTGCGCCCCATCCCGGTGGATGTGCGGCTGATCGCCTCCTCCTCGGCCCCGCTGGAGCAGCTGGTGGCGGAAGGGCACTTCCGGGTGGATCTCTACCACCTCCTCGCCAGCATGGCCATCTACATCCCGCCCCTACGGGAGCGGCCGGAGGACGTCCCCCTCATCGCGGAGGCGGTGTTCCGGCGCTTGCGCCGTGGATCCGGGCGAACTTACCGGCTCAGCGAGGCTGCCCTGCAACAGCTGAAAGCCTATCCGTGGCCGGGGAACGTGCGGGAGCTGGAGAACGTTTTGGAGCGGGCCGCGGCGCTCAGCGGGGCCGGATGGATCGACGTCATCCACCTCCCGGAGCGGATCCTGAGCGGAGCCAACTCAGATTGCCCTTCGGATTCCGTTCGACGGGTGGAGGAGCTGGAGCGGGAGGCGATCCTGCGGGCTGCGATCCGATATCGAGGGCGCGTGGGAGCGATGGCGGCTGCCCTGGGCCTCAGCCGCACGACCCTGTGGCGCCGCCTGAAGCGCTACGGCATCGACCTGGCTGCGTTCCGGGACCGCAAGGGGAAAGCCAAGCGCTTGCCCGTCCACGCGTAAAGCCCAGACGTTGTAGGAGTGGCTTTTGCCGCAACTCTCGTCATCTTGAAGCCAGGGTTCGGGGCTGAAGCCCCTCCCGCAAAGACCGATGTTGGGTAGGAGTGGCCTTCGCCGCGACCTTGCGGGATCGAAGACAGGGACTTGGGGCGAAGGCCCCTCTTTCAGGAAGCGACCCTGCGGCATCGAAAACAGAAGGTTCGAGAAGAAATCCCGTCCTGCAAAGACTGATATTTGGTAGGAACGGCTTTCGCTGCGACCCAGCGGGGTCGAGTATGAAAGTTCAAGGCAAAAGCCCCTCCTACCGGAGGATGAATGACGTGGGACCGGCTTTCGCCGCGACCCTTTGCCTCCACCGCAACCGGTTGGAGTAAGAGAGCGGGGCCATCCACAAACAGGAGCACGAAAAGGGGGATTGATTTCTGTAGGAGCGGCTTCAGCCGCGACCAGTGGGATCGAAACCGCGGGTTCGGGGCGAAAGCCCCTCTTACAGAAAATTAATCCCTGTAGGAGGGGCCTGAGCCGCGACCCGGCGGGATCAAATATCAAATTATCGAAGTTCGGGGTGAAAGCCCCTCCTACAAAGAACAAATAAGGCGGTAGGGCTACCTTTTGCCGCGATCGATCGCCTTCGTAAGCCGAGATTCATTATCGGCGACAAGCCGGGACCCTGGCTGTCTTGAAGACCGAGATTTTAGCAGGGGCCCCTCCTGCAGAGAGATCCCTTGCGGCATCCCAGACAGAGGGAACACGGCCTTTGATGACCCGATGGCTTCTCTTTCTGATCTCAGGCCTTTACCTCATCCTGGCCTGGAGCTTCGCCCGGCAGACGCCGCCGTGGCAGGTGCCCGATGAGCCTGCGCATTACAATTACATTCGCTTCATCGCGACCGTCGGCCGTCTGCCTGTCCTCCGGCTGGGGGATTACGATCAGGAATACCTGAGCGCCATCGTCTCCAGAGGCTTCCCGCCGGAGCTTCCCATCGATCCCCTGCGCTACGAGTTCCACCAGCCTCCCCTCTACTATCTGCTGGCCGCTCCGCTCTTTGTGCTCTTCGGAGGCCAACTGTTCCCTCTCCGCCTGTTCTCGGCCCTCCTGGGCCTCCTCCAGGTCCTCCTGGCTTTCGCTGCAGCCCGACGCCTGTTCCCCGAACAGCCAGCCTGGGCGTTGGGAGTGGCGGCGATCTTCGCCTTCCTGCCCCAGCACGTGGCGATGAACAGCGGGGTGAATAACGACGCCCTAGCGGAGGTCCTGATCCTGGGGCTCTGGGTGCAGCTGGCGAAGGAGCTTCAAGGCCACCGCCCGCGCACCGCATGGATCGGCGGTCTGCTTTTAGGGGCTGGCTTCCTCACCAAGACCACCGTCTACCCGATGGCCTTAGTGGTCCTCGCGGCGGTGGGGGCGCGGATCGCTGCGGATGGCGCCCCGCGGCCGGAGGCGATGCGGCGCCTGGCGCGCTGGTTGCTCCCCGCTCTCCTCCTGGGAGGGCTCTGGTGGGCGCGCAACGTCCTCACCTATGGATGGCCGGATTTTCTGGGGCTGCAACAGCACGATCGCGTGGTGATCGGGCAGCCGCGGACGGCGGAGTGGATCGCCCGTTATGGGCTGGCGGCGACCCTCGATCGCTTCCGCACGTTCACGTTCCAGAGCTTTTGGGGACAGTTCGGGTGGATGGGAGTAGTGCTGGAGGCCCGATGGTATCTTTTCTTTGCCTGGCTGACGACGCTGGGGCTGCTGGGCCTGGCCCTGCACCTGGGGCGGGAGGGCCGGCACGCTCCGTTGTGGGGATGGCCTGGGCGGCTTTTGGCGTTGCAGCTGTTGCTCACCGTCGCCGCTTACGTTGGGTATAACCTATCGTTTGTCCAGCATCAGGGGCGCTATCTTTTCCCGGCTCTGCTGCCCATTGCTTTAGGCCTCACCGTAGGATGGCTCGCCTGGCTGGAGAGGCCCGCCGCGAACGGGCTAGCGAGAGCGTGCGGCCTGGGGATCCTGATCCTGGGGCTTGCAGGGATCCTCGGGGGGGATCTGCTGGCTTTTCCCATCCTCCTGATGACGGGGACCGGGCTCGTTGCTCAGGGGGCGGCTCGGATCCCCGCTCTCCGCTCCGCCTTGGCCCTACTCGCTTGCCTCGGCGCCTTCACCTTGGATCTCTACCTCGCCCTCCGGGTGATCCCCTCCGCCCTTCCATGATCATAGAATAGCCGAGATCATAGAATGGCCGATAGACTCTCTTCAACCCACAAGCGAGTTAACGACCTCCCCCGCGGACCGGGCAGGCGCACAAATCGCACCGCCCCAAGGTCTCAGACCGCCCCCCAGGCCACCGCGGCAACCCTTAGGGACCGCGCAACGGTCAGCGGGCAACAGCCTGGCCCGCCCATAGCCCCTCACCAGGCCACCATCCCCAGTCTACCGCCGCACAACAGGCCCTGCAGCTTCCCCAGACCCCGCGACGGCCCCCAAAGCAATCCCTTCGCCGCACCCCATTCA
>JAGHYO010000027.1 GCA_017743605.1 Thermoflexus sp.
TCTCCCACCCCCACGGTCCCCTGAGGGCCCGACTGCCTTCGAGGGAAAAGACAGGCGGGCATGCCAGCGCCAGCATGCCCGCCCGAAGGGATGATGGGGACGCGGGCTCCTGCTACTTGCGGGTCGTCTTCTTGGTGGCCTTCTTGGCAGGCTTCTTGGCTGCAGCCTTCTTGGCGGGCTTCTTTGCCGTGACTTTCTTAGCGGGCTTCTTGGCCGCGGCCTTTTTGGCGGGCTTCTTGGCCGCAGGCTTGCGGGCTGGCTTGGCCGGAGCGGGGGCCGAAGGCAGAGCCATCTCCTCCGTAGGCGCCTCGGGGGCAGGCGCCGCCGCGCCCTCCATCTCATGGTAGTAGACCCATTTGCCGACCATCGCTCGCTCCTTTCTGCAGGGTCTGGAGCAGGTGCCGATGAATCTGCTCTCACGCCCATTGTAGGAGCGCGATGTAAATTTAGGCAAGACTAAATTTAATTCGGATGCGATCAGCGCGCTGGCAGAGGGCGAGGCTAGGGGGTTCGCGTCCATCCGATGGGGAGGGGAGATCGCGTAACAGGCCTCCCCGGTTTATCATTAGGAGCCACAGGCCCGACGCTTGAGGGGCGTCCCTGGCCTGCTCGCCATCCAACGCCAGGCGGGGCCTTCTGATCCTCCTCAAGTCACTTGGTGTTCGGAGGTGCTCCATGGGTCGCTGGCGATGGGTGCTGGGGTTGATGATCGGCGCCCTTGCGCTCTACGGGGCAGTGCGGGGGCTGGATCTCCCCACGCTCTGGGCCACGCTGCGCGCGGGGAGTTACCAGTGGATGCTCCCGGCCCTGCTCGCCCTGATCCTGAGCGTGGCGGCCCGGACCGCCCGCTGGGGGATCCTGTTGAACGCGCCCGCTGGGGTATCCTTGCTGCGCCTCTGGAACATCCTGAACGCCGGTTACCTGGTCACCCATGTCCTCCCCTTCCGGATGGGGGAGCTGGCCCGGATCCTCCTGCTGGTCCGCTTCCCCCAGACCCCAGCTGGCTTGGTGGCCATGTCCATCGTGGTGGAGCACACGCTGGATTTGGTGGTGTTGCTGGCGCTGACCGGGGTGGCCTTGGCTTTCCAGCCGGGAGCCCGGGAGCTTGGGCTCCTGAGTCACGCGGGGCCGGCGCTCACACTGGGAGCCCTGGGGGGGCTCCTCCTCGGGGCCTTCCGGCCCCAGTGGGCCCGGCGGCTCGTGGAGACGCTCACCCAGCCGCTTCCCCGGCCCCTTCAGGGCCGGCTGCGCCACGAGGCGGAGGCCGCCCTGCAAGGGCTGCAGGTCCTCCGAACCCCCCGAGCCTTGGCGGGGGCCCTGGGCTGGTCCCTGGTGGCATGGCTGGCGACGGCCGCCCAGCTCTACGCCGTGATGTGGGTTTTCCTAAAGAGCCCAGATGGGTGGGTAGCCCTGCTGACCACCAGCGCTCTGACCTTCGGGATGCTGGTGCCCTCCACCCCTGGCTATATTGGGGTGGTACAGGGGATCACGGTCTGGGTGATGGGAGCGTTCGGGATCCCGCAGGCCACAGCCTTCAGCATCTCGGTCGCTTCCCACGGGCTGACCTATGGGGTCCTCGTGGCCCTGGGGGCCATCGGCCTGTGGCTGGAGACCGGGCATGTGGGGCTTGGGTTCCTGCAGCGAGCGGCGGTGGAGGATGCGGAACGCTGAGGAGGCGTGCAGGGGAAAGGGGCCCGGCCCCCTGGGGCCCCTTACGATTTAAGAGCGAAGGGCTAAAATATCCCGCGACATGCCCAACTTTGGGCATGCCCCTGGATTCTCGACGCGTTCAGGAGGTCGGAATGCCCCCTTCGGCCCTGATCACCGGCGGCGCGGGCTTCATTGGATCGAACCTGGCGGACGCCCTGGCCTCCGACGGCTGGGTGGTCTGGATTTTCGATCTGCTGGCCCGGCCCAGCGTGGAGCGGAACCTGGCTTGGCTCCAGGAGCAGCACGGCGGGCGCATCCGTTTCATTCGGGGTGACGTCCGGGACTTCCCGGCGGTGGCGGAGGCGGTGCGGCAGGCGGAGGTGGTCTTCCATCTGGCCGCCCAGGTGGCGGTCACCACCTCCCTGATTGACCCCCGCACCGATTTCGAGGTGAATGCCCTGGGCACCCTCAACGTCCTGGAGGCCGCCCGCCAGGCCCGTCATCGCCCCGTCGTGCTGTATACCTCCACCAACAAGGTCTACGGGGCCATGGAGGAGGTGCCGGTGGTGGAAGAGGCCACCCGCTACCGGTATGCGGACCGCCCCTTCGGGATCGACGAGGACCAGCCCCTGGACTTCCACTCCCCCTATGGCTGCTCCAAAGGGGCGGCCGATCAGTACGTGCGAGATTACGCCCGCATCTATGGCCTCCCTACCGTGGTGTTCCGCGCGTCATGCATCTACGGCCCCCGACAGTTCGGGACGGAGGATCAGGGATGGGTGGCTCACTTCGTGATCTCCGCTGTGGCCGGGCGGCCGATCACGGTCTACGGGGATGGGAAGCAGGTGCGGGACCTCCTCTTCATCACGGATCTGGTGGCGGCCATGCGGGCGGCGGTGGAGCGGATCGACCGGACGGCAGGGCAGGTTTACAACATCGGGGGTGGTCCCGAGCATACCCTCTCGATCTGGCATGAGTTCGCCCTCTTGCTCACAGAGATCCTAGGCCGTCCCCCCGATCCCCCTGCCTTCGGGCCCTGGCGGCCGGGGGATCAGAAGGTATACATCAGCGACATCCGCAAGGCGATGCAGGATCTGGACTGGCGGCCCCGGGTGGGGGTGCGGGAGGGACTGGCCCGGCTGGCGAAGTGGGTGCAGGAGAACCTTTTGTGAGGATCCTGGTCGCGCTGACGTATTACCGTCCCCATATCAGCGGCCTGACGATCTATGTGGAGCGGGCGGCCCGGGCCTTGGCAGCCCGGGGTCACGAGGTGCAGGTGCTGACCTCCCAGTACGACCGTCGCCTTCCCCTTGAAGAAGTGCGGGACGGCGTGCGGATCCGACGGGTGCCGGTGCTGATGCGGGTGAGCAAGGGGGCGATCATGCCCACCATCGGATGGTGGGCGACCCGCCTGACCCGCTGGGCGGACGTCCTCTGGCTGCATCTGCCCCAATTCGACGCCGCGGGCATCGCCCTGCGCGGGCGCCTGTTCCGCAAGCCCGTCGTCCTGACCTATCACTGCGACGTGACCCTCCCTCCAGGATGGCTGAACCGGGTGGCGAACCAGGTGGTCCACCTGATGGATCACCTGGCAGCCCGCCTCGCCGATGTCATCGTGAGCTATACGGAGGATTACGCCCGCCATTCCCCCTATCTTTCCCGTTATCTCGCCAAGGTGCGGGTGATCCCCCCGCCGGTGGAGATCCCGGTTCCGGATCCGGAGCGGGTGGCGGCCTTCCGGGCCCGCTGGGGGCTGGAGGACCAAGCGGTCATCGGGATGGCCGCCCGCCTGGCGGCGGAGAAAGGGGTGGAGTATCTCCTGGAAGCCCTCCCCCATATCCTGGCGGTTTACCCGAACGCTCGCGTGCTCTTCGCCGGGCCTTACCGGAACGTCTTAGGGGAGGAGGCCTACGCCCGCCGGCTGGCGCCCCTCTTCGAGCGTTACCGGGACCACTGGACCTTCGTGGGGGTGCTGGAGCCGGAGGAGATGGCGGCTTTCTACGCCAGTTGCGACGTGGTGGTGCTCCCCAGCTGGAACGCCACCGAGTCCTTCGGCCTGGTGCAGGTGGAGGCGATGCTGTGCGGGACCCCGGTGGTGGCCAGCGATCTGCCGGGGGTGCGGGTGCCGACGCGGACCACGGGGATGGGGCTGATCTTCCCTCGGCGGGACAGCCGGGCGCTGGCCCAGGCGATCCTGCGGGTGCTGGCGGAGCGCCCCGCCTTCTGCCGGCCCCGGGAGCGGATCGCCCAGCACTATAATACGGAGCGAACCGCTGCCGCTTATGAGGCGCTTTTCGAGGAGCTGCAGGCGTCCCGGGACCGAGGGAAGAAAGGAGATTGAACATGGCGATCCGCCGGTTGTTTGTTCAGAATTTTCGTTCGATCGAGCATGCGGATCTAGAGCTGGCGCCGATTACTGTGCTCTATGGGCCGAACGGGTCTGGGAAATCCTCCCTGCTCTACGCGCTCCTGGGGCTGCGAAACATCGCCTTATCCCCCAACGTTCCGGCCTCCGCCTTCTGGAATTACGGATTTCTCCAGCTGGGCGGGTTTCGCGAGGTGGTGTTCGACCACGATCTGGAGCGGGAGATCGCCATTGAGATGTGAATCTCCACCCCTGAGAGTGTGTCCATTGGCATGGGGAGCGATCAGGCAGTCGGGTATTGTGTTCGGCTTCGGGAGGAGCGAGGACGGCTGGAGTTGCTGATCGGCTTGCCGAACGCTAAGGTTCAGCTATTTAACATATTGGCCACTTTGGAAGTGAGTTTTCCCTATACTGGGATCCAGAGCCTTGAGATCCCGGGGATCGGACCGGGGCTCCGGGCGACCTGGAATGGATTTGTGGCGCAGGTTCAGGCCCAGGATGCGGTGGACATCGGGAAGGCGCAGGCCGTGGCCCGCGTTCTCAACGCGCCGATTGAAGCCCTGCGGCGGATCCGCTTCGTTCCTTTGCGCCGTGGGTTCTCTCAGGTTTCCTACACGCCCGTTCCGGTCACCCCTTTCCCCAGCGCAGAGGGGGAGATCGCCACCCTTCTGGCCCAGGATCGGGATCTGGAGTATCGAGTGGATCGTTACCTCGAGCAGATCGCAAACCGGAATTTCCGCGTGCGCCCCGCACTGGAGACGGCGCTCTTTGAGCTGACCTGCGTGGACCGGGAGACCGGGCTCGGGATCACGCTAGTCAATGAGGGCTTTGGGATCAATCAGTTGGTGTATCTGCTCGCTCAGGCTCTGAGCCGGGAGGCGGAATCGGTCCTGATCGAGGAGCCGGAGATCCATCTGCATCCTTTGAGCGTCCGGCGGCTGGCCGGGGCGCTGGTGCAGATCGCCTCTCGATATCGCAAACAGTTCCTGATCTCCACCCACAGCGAGGGGTTCCTGAGCGCCCTTCTGGCTCAGGTGGCCCGGGGCGCGCTCCGGCCTGCGGATCTGGCGTGTTATTTCGTGGAATGGAAGGACGGCATTTCGGTCTTCACACGCCAACATGTGAGTGAGCACGGCCAGATCGAAGGAGGGCTGCGGGCGTTTGTGGAGGCGGAGCTGGAGGATCTCCATGTCTTCCTCGGCGTGCCTGAGGCTTCCGATGCGGACGGCCTGTAGGAGAAGCCGTGATGCCCTCCCGCCTCATCCTCCTGGACGAATGGCTGTTCCATCATCTCCAAGGCGAGTCGGGAGGCGAGCGCCAGCGACAGGCTTATCGGATCCTCAACGAAATCGAGAGGCGCTGTGATCAGATCGCATGGCAGCGCGGCATGCCCTGGGGGCGTAAAGCCTATAGGCTTATGAAAGACCAACGGCCAGAGGTCCAGGCAGCCAGCCGTCTGCTCCAGCGCTTGCTACGGGATCCCCAAAAAGGGGTCATTCCCTCCTCGCCGGCGGGCTCGGCGGCGCGCTCTCTGGAAGCATGGTCCTCCATCCCTGAGGAGGACCGATATTTGCCGGAGATCTATATCGATACAAGCGCGGAGCTTCTGGTGAGCACGGATCAGAAGTTGCTGGATCAACTCAAAAGATCCTTCCCGGAAGTTCGAACGCAGGAGCTCGAGGCGTTCGTCCGCTCGTATCTCACCCGCCTGGACGGATCATGATGGCTCCCGACTTCCTCTGGCTCCACTTGAAGGAGGTGCCCGCCTTCCGGGCGCTGCTGCGGGCGGTGGAGGCCCGGTTCTACCAGGGCCTGGAGATGCCGGAGCCGGTCCTGGATCTGGGCTGCGGGGACGGGCACTTCGCCTCCTTGGCCTTCCCGAGGAGGGCGTGGGTCGGGCTGGACCCCGAATGGGGGCCCTTGAAGGAGGCCGCCGCCCGCCGGGCCTACCGGTGGGTGGTGCAGGCCGATGGCGCCCGCATGCCCTTCCCCTCGTCCTTCTTCGGGACCGTGGTCAGCAACTCGGTCCTGGAGCATATCCCTCCGGTGGAGGCCGTCCTGGCGGAGGTGGCCCGGGTGTTGCGGCCGGGAGGCTTCTTCCTGTTCTGCTCGCCCAGCCATCGCTTTGTCGAGTTCCTCTCGCTCTATCGGCTGCTGCGCCGGCTGCGGCTGCGACGGGCTGCGGAGGCCTACGGCCGGCTCTTCAATCGCATCTCCCGCCACGATCACTGCGATGCCCCCGAGGTCTGGGTGGCCCGGCTGGAGCGAGCCGGCCTGCGTCCTGTCCGGGTGTGGTTCTATTTCTCCCCGGGCGCCACTGCCCTGCTGGAGTGGGGCCACCCGTATGGGCTGCCCTCCCTGATCTTCAAGAAGCTCTTCGGCCGCTGGATCCTCGCCCCATGGCGGTGGAGCCTGTGGCCGGTGGAGCGGATCCTGCGGCCGTTCTACGAGGAGCCTCCGGGCCTGGAGGGCGCGTATTTCTTTATGATCGCGCAAAAGGAGGGAGGCGGATAGCCCGATGGCCCAACAGATTGCGAGCGCACTGGCCTTTCTCCTCGCGGGCCTGCTGGCCGTGTTCGCGCAGGGGTTGCTGGACGCCAGCCCTCGGGAGGCTCCGGACCCGCGGGCGTTCGTGGCTTATGCGGGGGCGCTGGCCCTGTTCCTCTGGGCCATGCGGCGGGATCCAGCCTGGCTGGAGGCAGAGCGCCCCGCTACCCCATCCGCCAGCCCGCCGATCCCTGGGCGTCCCTTCTGGGCGGTCTTAAGCTTGGGGTTGAGCGCCCTCGCCTTCCTGGAGTCCGGCGGCAACCGCTTCCGGCTTCTCGGGTTGATCGCCTGGGGACTGGCGGTGGTCGCCTGGCTGGTCGCCTGGTGGGACGCGCCGCTCCCGCGATGGCTCCGGGAGGGGTTACGGTTGCGCGGGTGGCATTGGCTGCTCCTGCTCATCCTAGGGCTTGGGGTCGGCTTCCGCTACTGGGACCTCTGGAACCTCCCCCTGGATGTGAACAGCGACCACGCCGAGAAGCTCCTCGACGTGCGGGACGTCCTGAGCGGGGAACATCGGATCTTTTTCCCTCGCAACACCGGGCGGGAGGCCTTCCAGTTTTATCTGGCGGCGACGACCATCCAGGTCTTCGGGATGCCGCTGCATAAGTTCGCTCTCCAGGTAGGGACGGCCTTCATCGGGGTCCTGCTCCTGCCCGCCCTCTATCTTCTCGGCGCGGCCCTGTGGGGGCGGCATGGGGGGCTGTGGACGATGTTCCTGGGGGCTGTGGCCTCCTGGGCGGTGATCCCATCTCGAGTGGGGTTGCGCTACCCCTTCCTGCCCACCTTCGCCGCCTGGTCCCTGGCTTTCCTCATCCGGGGGCTACGCTCCGGTCGTCGGGCGGATTTCCTAGGGATGGGATTGTTCTTAGGGATCGGCCTGTATGGCTACTCCCCCTTCCGGGGGATGATCGCCGCGCTCCCGGCCGCTTTCCTGATCGTGTGGGCGGCTCGCCGAGGTTGGCAGACTGCCGAAGGGCGGCGCCAGATGCGGGATTTCATCCTCGGCATGCTCACCGCCCTGCCGGTCCTGGCCCCTATGCTGCGCTTCATTGTGGAGTTCCCGGACCTTTTCTTCTATCGCTTGATGACCCGGGTCTCCACCTGGGAGAAGCCTATCGAGGGGAACCCCTTGTGGATCCTGGCCGACAATCTGCGGCGGGCGCTGCTGATGTTCCACTGGACCAGCGATGAGGTGTATGTGGCGACGCTCCCGCTGCGGCCGATGCTGGATCCCGTGATGGGAGCTCTGCTGATCCTGGGCGGGGCGGCTGCGTTCGGGTGGATGGTCCGCCGGCGGGATCCCGTCCCTCTAGCGGCGCTGATGGCCGGTTTCGTGATGCTCTTCCCCTCAGCGTATAACCTCTCGTTCCCCCAGGAGAACCCCAGCACGGTGCGGGCGGCTGGCGCCCTGCCTCCCGTCCTGGCCCTTGCCGCCCTGGCCCCGACGATGTGGACTGCAGGGTGGGGCCGCGCGGGTGCGCGGCAATGGTTGGGTTGGGGGAGCGCCGGGCTGCTGGTCCTCACGCTGATCCACCTGAACGCCGCGCGCGTTTTTGAGACGTACGCTCAATCTTACTGCCGCCGCGTCCTGAACGCTTCCGAGGCCGCGGAGATCCTGCGCGGCTTCTACGCGGGGGGCGGACCGCCCACAAACGGCTTCTATGTGGCTTACCCCTACTGGTTTGATTCGCGGCTGATCGGGATGTGGCTGGGGGATCTGGACTGGCCCCACACGGTCTGGTATGAGGATCTGCCCCAGGTGGTGGCCCAGCATGGCCAGCTGCCGGGCCCCAAACTGTATCTGGTGCATCCGGAGGACGAGGCCACCCGGGCCGTCCTGCAGGGGGCGTACCCTCGGGGGTGGTGGGCGTGGCGGCCGCGCTCCCGCTGCGAGGGCCTGGGGATCTGGGTCTTCCACGTCCCGCCGGATTCGTGAAAAACTCCCCACGGAGAAGACGGGGTTCGGGGCCGAAGCCCCTCCTACGGGAAGATCGATGTTGGGTAGGAGCCGCTTTCGCCGCGACTTTGTGTCATCGAAGGCGGAGGTTCGGGGCGAAAGCCCCTCCTGCAAAGGCCGTTTTCTGGTGGGAGCAGCTTCAGCCGCGACCTTTGCGCCATCGAAGACCTCAGGTTCGGGGCGAAAGCCCCTCCTACAAAAGCCGTTTTCTGGTGGGAGCGGCTTCGGCCGCAACCCGTCTGGTTTCCTGGAGGGGATTGGATGTTTAGCGGCGTGGAGGGGGGAAGGAGGTCAGTCCCAGCAGAAGCAGCGCCCCCAGGAGCCCGGGGAGGACAGCGGTGGTTCCGATCTGGCCGAAGCCCGGGGCCAGGAGGCGCCCGGCCGCGTGACCGAGGGCCATCCCCAAGCAGCCGAGGATGAGATCTCCCACCAGTCGGAGAGCCCCACCGCCGGCCAAAGCGTGCCGGATCAGCCCGGCTCCTACACCCAGGAAGAGGAGCAGCGCGAGGGTGGTCCACATCACAGGGTGATCTCCAGCAGGTCCTCCGCGATGTGCCGAAGCCGATCGGCGGGCAGCTCGGCCAGGCGCATGGCCAGGCGCAGGTAAGGCAGGTGCACGGGGGCGGTCACGAAGGCCCGCACCTCCGATGGGAGGACGCGGAACCCCTCGCTCTGATCTAATAGGGTGGCGGCCTGACCGATGGGGCTCTCGGTGTCCCGCAAGGCGGCCAGGGAAAGCCCCAAATGGGCCGCCAGACGCTCTAATTCCGCAAAGGGGATCGGGCGCTCGCCAGATTCGTAGGCGCGGAGCCGCCGGGGGGTGCATCCTATGGCAGCGGCCACCTCCCGCAAGCTCTTCCCTGCAGTCTCTCGAGCTTGGCGCAGGATCAACCCGATGATCCGATGCCGGATGGCCATGAACTCCGGAGCGGTCTGCGCCATTACTTCCTCCAAGGACGTGTTCCGCCAATCAGGCTCTAGGAGTGCAGAAAGAGGCGTCTGGAAAAACCAGGCCAGGACCTCCAGCTCCGGCAGGGTCGGGTCCTGTCGCCCGGCCTCATAGGCCCGATAACGGGCTGGTGAGATCCCCAGCAGGGCAGCGCAGACTTGGACGGTGCGTCTGGCCTGTTCCCGGGCCTGCCGCAGGGCGATCCCCACGATCTTCCGACGCAACGCCAAGCGCTCCTGTTCGTCCATCGACAGACGACCCTCGCAGATCCCCTGAGCATTCAGCGGGGGGATGCAACGTTTACCCATATTATAATGGGAAACCTGGGATCCGGATGGAGGAGGAGAAGCTGTTGGATGAAAGCCCTCGTCTGGCCACGGAGCCGCACGCTGATCGCACTGGTGCGTTCTATGCGGCCGCGCCAGTGGATTAAAAACGTGTTCATCTTCGCCCCGCTGGTGTTTGATGAGAAACTGCTCCGCCCGGAGCCCTTCGGGCGCACCGTTGTCGGCTTCATGATCCTTTGCCTGCTCTCCAGTGCGGTCTATCTATTTAACGATCTCCAGGATCTGGAGAAAGACCGGCAGCATCCGCGCAAGCGGAACCGCCCCCTGGCCGCGGGGGAGCTGGATCCTCGGGTGGCGTGGGGAGCGACCCTGCTCATCCCCCTCGGGCTGGCCTATCCCGCCTTCGCTTTGGATCCCCTCTTCGCCCTGCTCGCCTATGTCTATTGGGGGCTCAACCTGGCCTACTCCCTCTGGCTGAAGCATCAGGTGCTCCTGGACGTGCTGGCCCTGGCCAGCGGCTACGTGCTGCGGGTCGCCGCAGGCGTGCCCCTGGTTCAGGTAGAGCGGTTCTCGCCCTGGCTTTACCTGTGCACACTGCTTCTGGCCCTCTTCATCGGTTTCGCTAAGCGGCGCCAGGAGATCGTCCTGCTCGGCGAGAACGCCCGCAACCACCGAGCGATCCTGGAGGAATACACTGTCCGCTTCCTGGACGAGATGATGGGCGTGGTGATGGCCGCCATCATCGTGGCGTATTCCCTCTATACGTTCTCCGCCCCCAACCTTCCTTCCAACCACGCCATGATGCTGACCATCCCCTTTGTGATGTATGGGATCTTCCGCTACCTCTATCTCATCCACGTCCGCGGGGAGACCGCGCCACCAGACGAGCTGGTGCTGAAGGACATCCCCTTGCTGCTCACCGTGATCCTCTGGGGGTTGACGGCGATCCTGATCCTCTACCTGATGTAGCCGAGAGCGACCCCGGGAAACGCTGGAGTCCTTGCATATCCCCAGAAGGGACCACATGAGGAAAGTGATAAAATGAGAAGGGCGTTTCCCATCATCGCTCGCGCTTGCGCCCTCATGGAGAGTCCCCGGCTGTGGATGGTCGACGGAGCGATGGAGGTGCCCATGAAACACGCGATGGACGAGGGGGAGCCGCGCATTCGTTCCCTCCAGGCTACCCCCATGCCGGATGGGCGCCGGGTGGTGGTGGAGCTGGAGCTGGAGTTCACGCCCTTCCGTCACCGCCCGGATCTAGAGCTGGTCCTCTACAACGCCCGGGGGGAGGAAGTCCACTCCATGGCGGTGATGGAAATGCTGGAGCTTCAGCCGGCGTATGTGTTGCACCTGCGACGGCCGGACCCTGGGGCGCCCTACCGGGTGGAAGCCCGGCTCCTCGCCGGGGATCGCATGCTGGATCGTCAGGAAACGACGGTGCTCATCCCGGAGCCCATCACTGTCCAGGACGATGAGATCCTGCGCCGCATCCTCCGGGAGGCGCGCGTGATCGCCGTGGTAGGCCTGTCCGCAGATTCCGAACGGCCCAGCCATCAGGTGGCTTCGTATCTTCAACGCCAGGGCTATCGGATCATCCCGGTAAACCCCACAATCCCGGAGGTCCTGGGCGAGCCCTCCTACCCGGATCTCCTCTCCGTCCCCGAACCGGTGGATGTGGTGGACGTTTTCCGGCCGGCCCGTTACGTCCCGGAGATCGTGGAGCAGGCCATCGCCAAAGGGGCGAAGGTGATTTGGATGCAGCCGGGGGTGATTCATTTCGAGGCCGCCCAGCGCGCCCGGGAGGCGGGCCTGCTGGTGGTGATGGACCGCTGTATAAAGACCGAGCATCAGCGCTTGTTGCGGACGGGAGCGTGAACCGGTGGGCCGATGGATCCGGTGGCTGCTCCTGATGAGCTTGGCCCTGGGGCCGTTGGGTATGGCTCCGGCCATCGCTCAGGGGGGCGAGGATGAGTTCATCGCCCGCCTGCTGGCTCAAATGCCGCCGCAGGCCAAGGTCGGCCAGCTGTTCCTGGTCACCCTCCCCGGGCCGGTGGCCCGCCCGGATCATCCGCTGCGGTCGCTGCTGGAGACAGAGCGCATCAGCGGGGTGATCCTAAGCCCTGAACAGGGGAACTTCTCCAACATAGGGGCCACCCCTTCGGAGCTGTTCTCCATCACCCTCTCTCTGCAGCGGCAGGCCGCCGGGCTCACTCCTCTCATCCCTCTGTTCATCGGCTTGCGCCAGCAGGGGGATGGCCCTCCCGGCTCCGCCTGGACCGCCGGGGCCATGCCGCTTCCCTCCCCTCTGGCCCTGGGCGCGACGTGGAATCCGGATCGGGTGCAAGCGGTGGGGCGGGCTCTGGGAGAGGAGCTGCGAGCGGTCGGCATCAATTTGCTCCTGGGCCCTCCCCTGGAGGTGTTGCTGGAGCCCCGGCCGGACCTCGGGGATGCAGGCGTGCAGACCTTCGGAGGGGATCCCCATTGGGTGAGCCGCATGGCCCAGGCGTATCTGAGCGGCCTCACCGAAGGAAGCGAGGGCCAGCTCCTCGTCGTCCCAAGCGCTTTCCCCGGCGAAGGACGCGCCTATGGTCGGGAGGAGCGGGTGGCGGTCCTCACCCGAGAGGATCTGGCGACTTTCGATCTGGTCCCCTTCATCACGCTGATACGCACGTCCACGGAATCCGGACATCCGCTGTTGCGCGCCGTCCAGGTCTCCACGATGCGGGTGCGGGGCTTTGGGGGAAGCGCCCAGGAATGGACCCGCCCTCTGGCGGTGGACGGGGCCGCGCTGGGTGCGCTGCTGGCGTTGCCGGAGATCAAGACCTGGCGGGAAAACGGCGGCGTCTTGCTCTCCCCGCCCATGGGGCATCCCGTGATCCGCAACCTGTATGTCGATGAGCGCGGGGAGGTAGATTTTCAGCGCGCGGCGCTGGAGGCCTTCCTGGCCGGGAACGATCTGATCTGGCTGGAGGCGCTTCACCCGGATTCCCAGGAGGCCGCCCGTCAGGCGGCGGCGATCATCGCCTTTTTCCGGGAGAAATACTCCACGGACCTGGCTTTCCAGAACCTGGTCAACAGCGCCGTGGCCCGCGTCCTGCGCTTGAAGTATGGCCTCTACCCGGGCTTCAGCGTCCCCGTGACGCTCCCCACCTCAGCGAACCCTCCGCAGACCGTTGCGACCCCCGCTCACCTCCAGATCGTTCGCCAGGCCTTAGAGGAGGCCCTCGTTCGCCTGCATCCCCGTGGGAACGGTCCGGTGCCCATCCCGCAGCCCGGGGAGACCTTCTTGGTGCTGGTGGACGGACGGACGGCCCGGGCCTGTGCCGCGTGTCCGGAGCAGCGACTGCTGCCCACTGACGTGCTCACCCGATCCCTGGTGATGGCCGGCGGGGGAGGCCTCGATGCGACCCAGATCACCGTGCGCACCTTTGCGGAAGCCCTCGCCTTCCTTTCCCAAGCCCCTGAAGCGCCGGCCCTGCAGCCGGAGTTCGAGCGGGCGGCCTGGGTGCTGATCGTCGCCCTGGACGAGCGCCCAGAGGATCCGGCCTCCAGCTTGCCGCATCTTCTGCTCAGCGAGCGGACGGAGCTGCTGGCCGGCAAGCAGGTGGTCTTCTGGAGCCTCGGGCCGCTCTATCCGTTGACCGCCCGGGAGGTGAGCCGGTTGAGCCGCTACGAAGCGCTCTGGACGCACGTTTCCCCTGCCGTGGAGATCGTGGCCCGTGCCCTCTTCGGCGCTCTGAACCCTCAGAGTCGCGCTCCGCTCTCCATCCCGGTCCTCGGCTATGACCTGGCGGATCGCCTGCGGCCGGATCCCAACCAGGTGATCCCCCTGGGAGCCGGCCCACGGGAGGGAACGGTCCCAGGAACCCCCGCGCCCGTGGCTGTCCGGGTCGGGGAGACGCTACGCGTCTGGGCCGGGCCGATCCGCGACCGGGACGGATATCTGGTTCCGGACGGCACGCCGGTTTCCTTCACCGGGGTTTATTCTGGCCAGGGGAGCATCGGGCCCTTCGTCGTGGGGACCCGGGATGGGTTCGCGGAGGTGGATATCCCGCTGGATCGGGAGGGGATGTTGGAGATCCGGGCAGCGAGCGAGCCGGCGCGTCTCTCTTACCGGTTGGAGCTGCAGATCGCGAAAAACCAGCCGGGTCGCATCGTCACAGTGGTCCCGCCGACGCCCACCGCTTCGCCCGAGCCGACCCGGACGCCGGTCCCCTCGCCCACGCCCGCGCCCGCTGCCTCGCCGCGCCCGGGCCGAGGTCTGGGGCTGGGCCTGGCAGGGTGGTCCATCTTCGGATGGAGCGCGCTGGCCATCCTGGGGGTCAGTGGCCTGTCCTTCCGGCTGGGCCAGCGCCGTGACCTGGACCGCGCGTGGCGGGCCGCTCTGCTCGGTTTCATCGCCGGCTGGTCCGCCTACTCCTTGTTGCTCTTCGGATCCATGGTGCTCCCCATCCCTGAGCTCCTGAGGATCCTCCCGCTGGTGACCGGAGCGGTGGCCCTCTTCACGGGGGGGCTTGCGGCTCTCATCCCTTCGGGAGAACGCTAAGGATCCATGGGTTCGCTGGGAACAGACCCTGTGGAGGAGGCCTGGCCATGGCCTATGAGACGTTGCTGTATGAGGTTCAGGAAGGGATCGCCATCATCACCCTGAACCGGCCGGATGTCCTCAACGCCTTCAACGAGCAGATGTTCCGCGAATTACAGGACGTCCTGCGCACAGTGGAGCGGGACGAAGCGGTCCATGTGGCGATCGTGACCGGGGCCGGGCGGGGGTTCTGCGCCGGGCAGGACCTGACAGAGATGCGGGCGCGCTATGAGCAGCCGGAGGGGGCGGGGTCCATTGGGGAGCACCTGCGCAGCCGATACAATCCGCTGATCCTGCGCCTCCGCAACACCGAGAAGCCCTTCATCGCTGCCATCAACGGGGTGGCGGCGGGGGCGGGCTGCAGCCTGGCCCTGGCCTGCGACCTTCGGGTCATGGCGGAGACGGCCTCCTTCGTCTTCAACGCCTTCGCCAAGATCTCCCTGATCCCCGATTCGGGCTCCACCTGGTTCCTGCCCCATCTGGCCGGATACGCTCGAGCCTTTGAGGCGGCCACCCTCATCGATCGGCTGGAGGCTTCCCGGGCCCTGGCTTGGGGGCTGGTCAACGCCGTGGTGCCGCCGGACCAGGTGATGCCTACGGCCCAGGAGTGGGCCGACCGGCTGCGGGCGCTGCCAGGCCGAGCGGTGGGGCTCCTGAAGCGGGCCCTCCATCGGGCCATGACCTTCACGCTGGAGCAGTCCCTCGATTATGAGGCCCATCTCCAGGAGGTGGCGGCCCGCACGCCGGAGCACCGGGAGCGCGTGGAGGCCTTCCTCCGCCGGCGCGGATGATGCCGAAGGAATTCGGCCTTCGGGGGCCTCTGGCCGGTGGGTTGGCCTGCGCGTCGAACGAATTCGACCCTGGGAAGGCCTCCGGTCAACGGTGGGCCTACACCGACCGAAAAACACCCCTTGCGTCGGCGAAGGCCGACGCCGGGCGCGAAAGCGACTGTGGAGGCCGATTCCCAATCGGCGTGAGAGATCGAGGTGGAGGACGATGGAGCGAGTGGGGATCGTCGGGGCGGGTACGAT
>JAGHYO010000028.1 GCA_017743605.1 Thermoflexus sp.
ATCTGCGCGCCTATCTGGAGGGGGCGTTGTTCTGGCTGGGGGCGGTGGCCCTGGCTTATGAAGAGGGATCGCTTCGGGCCTTCCGCCTGACCGCCCAGGGGCGTCGCTGGATCCGGGGAGAAGTCCCTCCGGTGGAGGAGCCCGAGTCGCTTCCGGAGACCCGCTGGCTGGATGAGACGACGTGGTCGGTACGGCCAGGGCCGACGGCAGCGCCGCTGCTCTGGCTTTCAGGTCGGATCGGCCGGCCGATGGGCTCTCCGTTCGTTTTCACCCTGGATGCGGAGCGCATCGCTATGGTGTTCCAGGAGGGGTATCGCCCGGAGGAGATTCTCACGCGCTTTGAGGCCTGTGGCCTGCCGCCCACGGCTGCGTTGCGAAAGGCCCTGGAGCGGGTGTGGGACAGCATGCGGCGGGTCCAGGTGTTCGAGGGCGTCACCGTCCTGGAGGCGGAGGACCCGTGGACCCTGCAGGAGCTGCTCGTGGCCACCGGGCTGGGGTCAGCCATCCGAGGCTGGATCGCTCCCCACATCGTGGTCATCGAGGAGGCTGCCCTTGAGGGCTTAATGAAAGAGCTCCGGGATCGGGGATACTTCCCGACGGTGGTGGAGGGTTGATCCGCGGTTGTTGCAGGAGGGGCTTTCGCCTCGAACCTCCATCTTCGATCCTGCAAGGTCGCGGCGAAAGCCGCAACATCGTCCTTTGTAGGATGGGCTTTCGCCCTGAACCCTCCGTCTTCGAGATTCCCAAGCACCACGGATGAAGCTACCCCCCGCAGCCCGAACCTTCCGTCTTCGGTGGCGCAAGGGTTCGCGGCTGAAGCCGCTCCTATAACATATCGTCCTTTTCGTTTTTGGTAGGAGGGGCTTTCGCCCCGAACCTCCGCCCTCGATGAGGCAAAGGTCGCGGCTGAAGCCGCTCCTACAACAACGTTGTCCTTTGTAGGAGGGGCTTCCGCCCCGAACTCCCCCTTCGATCCCGCAGCTGGTCGCAGCGGAGGTCACCCTACTCTAAATCAACGGACAGCTCGCACCCGTTCCGCCCGCTGATCCCAGGCGGCCTCCAGAGCCCGGAGGGATGGCTCCAGCCCCTGCACGGCCGAGGAGAGGTCGGCGCTGCCTTCCACGGCCTGCTCCAGGGCCTCCACGGCCTGGGGGAGCTCCTCGGCTCGTTCCAGGAGCTCGGCATCGAACCGGTAGAGGGCTTCCAGTTCCGCCTCCTCGATGCGGAGAGCGTCGAAGAAGCCGGCGTAGCCGTAGCTCGCCGTGCGGACGCGGTCGGCGAGGGTCTGGAGGCGACGGACGAGGCGGTCCAGCTCCTCCGCCTGGGAAAGATCCCGGTCGGCCAGGCGGCGCTGGGCCCGGAGCAGCCGGTCGGCGGTCTCCCGAAGCCGCCGGCTAAGGGTCTCTCGGAGGAGACGGTCGGCGTCCCGTCGCAGCTCCTTCTCTTTGTACCCTGCGTAGCCCGGGAGAGCGCGCAGCCATCGCTCCAAGGCTGGCCGGTTCGCCTTCACCCGCTCGAGGATTTCATCCATTGCCGCCTCCTGCGGCTTATGCCCTTCGCCCCTTGCCCTCCGCCAGCTCAACGATTTGACGGAGCAGGGTGACCAGGGTGACGGCGCTCTGGACCAGGGCGGCTGGGGAGGGGCGAGCGTCCCCACCGCGCTCCCGTCGGGCCTTCAGGTAAAGATAGGCGGCCAGCATCCCGAAGAGCGCCCCGAGCAGGCCGCCGATGAGCAACCCCCATTGATCGCGGCGCACCGATGATCCTCCCCGTGAAGAGGGTCCTCCGTCGCCTCTATGATAGCCCAGGTCGCCCTCTTCGGTTGAGGGATCCACGAACCCGTGGGAGGGCACTCCTCGTGGTCCACCTGTTGGAGCTCAATGCGGGGGACCCAGAGCCAGAACCAGACGTAGGTGCGCTGGCACAGGGTGCCCTCGAGGTTCCGGAAGGGGACGGTGCGAGAGAGCGCCAAGCCAGCGCCCTCCCGTTCCCGGATCAGCCACATACGATAACGATCGGATCCCAGCTGCCAGCGGAGATCCCCGCGGGCGGCCAAGGTCCCGATCAGGCAGATCCCACATCCCGCGCCTGCAACGGCCAGGGCCAGAAGCACGGAAAAGGCGGTCTCCATCCGTTGCCGCATGGCAGTCCTTCCGAGGCGTGTGGGGGAGTGGACATCTTTCATGCTTCATCTCCCTGGAGATGGATCAGCACGAGCTCGGGAGGGCACATCAGGCGCATGCGGGGCATCCCCAGGCCCTCCATCCCCAATCCCCGGCTCACATACATTGTGGTTCCCCCACGCCGATACAGCCCCATCTCATAGCGCTTGCCATAGATGGAAGCCGTGACCAGCGCGCCGATCCCAGGGAGGCGGATTTGCCCGCCGTGGGTATGGCCACACAGGTAAAGGTCGATCCCCATGGCGCTGGCCTCTGGGAAAAGATCCGGGGAGTGATAGAGCAGGATGGTGAATGCCTGAGGGGGAATTTGGCGCATCAGCTCCCGCAGGCGTCGGCCGTCTTCCTCGGGGTCGTGGGTGCAAGTGAGGCCGATCAGGCAGATCGGAGGGCCCCCGTGAGCCAGCTGGCCGAACCGGACGATCTGATCGTCCAGCCGAGTGACGTGGGTGAAGCCGAACAGGATCCGCCGCACCACCTCTGGCGAGTCCACCAGCGGCGTGCCGGTCACCAAGTAAACCCCCAATGGGGCCTGCAGGGCCTCCAGGAAGCGGCTGCACTGCGCCTGGGCGGCGGGATCGTGGACATAGCTTAGGTTGAGGAGATCGCCCGTGAAGACGATGAGATCGGGATCCAGCTCCTCTGCCCAGTGGAGCACCTTCTGCTCCCGCCGCGTCAAGCGCTCTAGGTGGAGGTCGGTGAGGTGAAGGATGCGCAGCGGGGGCATCCCACGGAGCTTGGGGGAGGGGATGATCAGCTCTGTCAGGGTAAGGCGGAAGGGCTCCTGATACAGGGCGCTCAGCAGGTTGCCCGTGAAAGCCAGGTGGCCGATGAGGACCAGGCTGGCCGCCCAGGGGAAGGGATGCAGAGGGAGCAGGCCTATGCTTAGGAAGAGGCGGAACAGGCTGAAGGCCATGAAGGGCGGCTTGGGAGGGCCGAAGGAATAGCCCCGGCGAGGGAGGTTGATCAGCATCGCCGCGTCGCCCGCAGCGAAGGCCAGGAAGAGCCCGGCGGCCACCGCGCCGGCCATCAGGGAGCGATGGGCCCCCTCCCACGCCAGCCCCACCCCGCCGCCCAGGGCCAGCGTCCAGAGGCCCACCAGGCCCCACGGCAGGCGCTCCAGTCGGTTCATGAAAACCATAAACCGATGGAAAGGGCTCTCTTCGGTCCCGGGAAGGAACCGGCGGCGTCGGGTCGGGACCGGCACGGTCTCGCGGATCGGCGCGGGGGAGGGGATCCCCTCAGGGGTTTCGGATCCAGACCCCAAAGCGTCCCGTCCTTCCGTGCTCCGCACGGTGGGAGAACCAGAGCCCAGTGTGGCACGCGGTGCAGATCCCGGCGGTGATTACGGCGGGCACGCCCAGGCGGCGCAGGTGGAGACGGACCGCCTCCGGGAGATCCAAGTGCCAGGCGCCGTTCCGGCGGCGCATCGGGAGGGCGGGGCCCAGCTGGGCGCTGAGGGCCTCGATGACCTCAGGGCCGACGGCATAGCAACAGCCCCCAATGCCGGGACCCATGGCGGCGTGGAGCGCCGAAGGCCCGCGGCCCAGATGCCGCTCGAAAGCCTCCAAGGCGGACTCCAGGATGCCGGCTGCAAGGCCCCGCCAGCCCACATGCACCAAGCCCACCGCCGGCAGGCCGGGATCGGCAAGCAGAACAGGGATGCAGTCGGCGAACCGCATGAACAGGGAGAGACCTCGCTCCGCTGTGATCAGCCCGTCCACGCCCTCAAGGGCCGCTCCGCCGTGCCGGGCGTCCACGACGAGGACCCGGTTCCCGTGGACCAGCCGGGTGGTGACGGTCTCTTCAGGGCGCAGGCCGGCCGCGGCGAAGGCTCGTCTGAGGTTCTCCGCCACGGCGGCAGGATCATCGCCCACCGCGCTGCTCAGGTTCAAAGCGGCGAAGGGGGGCGCGCTGACCCCGCCGTGGCGCGTCAGGAAGCCATGGGGGATCTTCCCCCACGGGGGATCTGCAAACCGATAGAAGAGGATCGATCCGTTGCGGATCGCTTCCCAGCGCGTCATAGGGGGATTTCCAGCAGGACTTTCAGCGCCCCCTTGCGGGCGGCGTGCTCGAAGGCCCGGTCCGCCTCCTGCAGGGGGTAGCGGGCGTGGATCAGCGGCTGGACGTCCACCAACCCCTGGCGCAGGAGCCGGAGGGCCGGCTCGAAAGGCCCGCAGCGGGATCCGATCACCGTCACCTCATCCACGGCGACCATGGTGAGGTTGGCTTCGACAGTGCCGTGATAGGTGCTCTTCAGCACCAGGGCCCCCCGGGGGCGCACCCAGCGGCGGGCCAGGTGAAAGCCTTCGGGGGAGCCGGTGCATTCCACCACCACATCGGCGGACAGGTCGCCGACGTCCTCCACGTGGGCCACCGGGATCCCCCGCCGAGCCAGCAGCGCCAGCTTGTTCGGGTTCCGGCCCACGACGAGCAGGTCACAGCCGGTGAGCTGCATAACTTGAGCGACGAGGCTGCCCAGCTTGCCGTCGCCCAGCACCACCGCTCGATCCGTGGGGCGGATGTGGGTCTGCTCAAGGATCTCCAAGGCGGCGGCCAGGGGCTCGACGAACACGGCGGCCTCATCTGGGATCTCGGGGGGCACCTCGTGCAGGTTCACCACGGGCAGGAGGAGATACTCCGCGAAGGCGCCATCCCGCCCGGAGATGCCTAAGGTCGTCCGGTTCGGACAATGGGTGGGCCGTCCGGCGCGGCACGTAGGGCAGACGCGACAGGCGGCGTTGATCTCGCCCACCACCCGCTTCCCCACCCACTCCGGATGATCCGGGGCCTCTTCGACGACGCCGACGAACTCGTGGCCGGGCACGCCGCGGAAATCCAGATAGCCCCGCATTAGCTCTAAGTCGGTGTTGCAGATGCCGGCTAGCTTCACCCGGACCCGTGCCTCACCGGGTGGCGGAGAGGGGATCGGGTAGTCCTGTCGGATCTCCAGGCCGCGGTTCAGGTAGACCGCCCACATGAACGCTCCTCCCGCCCGGGGAAATGACCTCTGAGGCGTCCGCCGCCGGAAACCGCCCTCGGGCTTCTGATATTTTAATCAAAGTTGACGCCGGCCGCTTTGCTTCGCTCTCTGCGCTATCCGGATCGGACAGAGCCTTCGACGCCGTCAGGCGCCGTTCCCTATCCGGGCCTTCGCCCCCTGCGGGTAGGGCCGCCACGCATCTGGGCCCGAATCCGACCTCAGCGCCCCCGAGTATGTTTGTTGTAGGAGCAGCTTTCGCTGCGCCCTTTGCGTCATCGAGGGCGGGGGTTCGGGCTGTGGAGTGCGGCTTCATCCGTGGCCTCTAGGGATCTTGAAGGTGGGGGTTCAGAGCGAAAGCCTCTCTTACCAAAAACGATGCGTTGTAGGAGCGGCTTCAGCCGCGACCTTTGCCTCATCGAGGGCGGAGGTTCGGGGCTGAAGCCCCTCCTACCGAAAGGACGATGTGTCGTAGGAGCGGCTTCCGCCGCGAATCCTTACGCCATCGAAGACGGGAGGCTTGGGCTGTGGAGTGCGGCTTCATCCGTGGCCTTTTGGGATCTTGAGGGCGGGAGTTCAGGGCGAAAGCCCCTCCCACCGAACGAACGATGTGTTGTAAGAGCGGCTTCAGCCGCGACCTTTGCGTCACCAAAGATGGAAGGTTTTGGCTGTGGAAGGGCGGCTTCATTCGTGGTCTTCTGGGATCTCGAAGAAAGAGGTTCGGGGCGAAAGCCCCTCCTACCGAAAGAACGACGTGTTGTAGGAGCGGCTTCAGCCGCGAACCCTTGCATCATCGAGGGCGAAGGTTTTAGCTGTGGGAGGTGTCTTCATCCGCGGCCTTTTGGGATCTTGAAGGCAGAGGTTCAGGGCGGAAGCCCCTCCCACAAAGACCGATGTTGTTGGAGGAACGGCTTCAGCCGCGATCTTTGCGTCATCAAGGGCCGAGGTTCGGAACTCTGTGCGCCCGTGGGTGAGATAGGACCTCCGGTGCCGGCAGGGTTCATTCCACATCCGTTTTCTCGCTTCCGATCGGAGGGGCTGTCCGCTAATCTCGGCAAGAATACATGAATGCGACCTTGAAGTCCCCAAGCACACCCCCACTCATGGATGGCTCTCTCGCCCCTTCCTCGACGCCGGGCAAGCTCCGGGCGGTCCTACATATCCCAGATAACCCAAACGCCCCGTTAAGGTTTCCCAAATCCCTTGTGCAGGTGGGGCGGATTCATATAATGGATGGTATAGTGTGGGGCGAAGTGGAGGAGAGTGGTGGGAACGAGAGGACAGCGCAGGGCAGAAGCGGAGCGGCCGGCAGCTTCCCTGGGGGAGACCCCGATGTTCCTGGGGGAATACCGGCACGGGATCGACGCAAAGGGACGGGTGTTCCTCCCGGCACGCTATCGATCCTTTTTTGCAGCGGGGGCCGTGCTGACCCGGGGCTTAGAGCCCTGCCTGTATCTGTTCACGTTCCCGGAGTGGCAACAGGTAGCAGAACGGATCCGCCAGCTGCCTCTGACCGCCCCCGAGGCGCGGGAGTGGCGCCGTTTCTTCTTCGGAGGGGCCTTCGACGTGGTCCCCGACGAGCAGGGTCGTATCCTCATCCCGGCCTCCCTCCGGGCCTACGCTGGCTTAGAGGGCCAGGCGGTCATTGTTGGGGTTCATACCTACCTGGAGATCTGGTCCCCATCCGCATGGCAGGGGATCCTGGAGCGCTTTCAGAACGGCCGCATCCCACCGGAGCACTGGATCGGGTTGAGGGTGTAGCGGATGGGGATCGGACCTGGCAGAAGCCTTGAGCAACAGCGCGATGCATATCCCAGTTCTGCTGCGGGAGGTGCTGGAAGGGTTGCAGGTCCGCCCGGGCGGCGTCTACGTCGACGCCACGGTGGGCGGAGGGGGCCACGCGGCGGCCATCTTAGAGCGCTCCGCGCCGGATGGCCGCCTGCTGGGGATCGATCGGGACCCGGAGGCCCTGCAGCGGGCGCGGGAACGCCTGCGCCCCTTCGGCGAGCGCGCGATCCTGGTCCACGGCTCTTACGCGGAGCTGCGGCGGATCGCGGTGCGTTATGACTTCCTCGCGGTCGACGGGATGCTGTTCGATCTGGGGCTCTCCTCGGGGCAGCTCTCGGATCCCCATCGAGGGTTTAGCTTTCAGATCGAGGGCCCCCTGGACATGCGCTACGACCCGGGCCACGGGATCCCGGCGGTGGAGATCGTGAACCGGTGGCCGGAGAAGCAGCTGGCGCAGGTGATCCGACGCTATGGAGAGGAGCGCTTCGCCCGGCGCATCGCCCGGGCCATCGTGCGAAACCGGCCCATCCGCACCACCACGGAGCTGGCGGAGCTGATCGCCCGGGTGGTCGGGCGCGGTCGGGAGGATCAGCATCCGGCGACGCGGACGTTCCTGGCCCTGCGGATTATCGTCAACGAGGAGCTGCAGGCCCTGGAGCAGGCCCTCCCCCAGGCGGTCTCCCTGCTCCGGCCTGGGGGGCGCCTGGCGGTGATCGCCTTCCATTCTCTGGAGGATCGCGTCGTGAAGACGTTCTTCCAGCGCGAATCCCGGGATTGCCTCTGCCCGCCGCAGGTCCCGGTTTGCACGTGTGGGCATCAGGCCGCCTTGCGCTTAGTGACTCGCAAGCCCATCTGTCCTTCCGAGGAGGAGGTTCAGATCAACCCGCGGGCGCGCAGCGCGCGTCTGCGCATCGCGGAGCGATTAGAAGGTGCCACACGAATCATTCGCGGTGTGCCTTGAAAATGAGCCGACGACGTATGTTGCTGGCAATGGTCGGGGGGATCCTGTTCATCGCGGCTTTTTCCCTTCTGTTCACGCTTCTCTCCACGGCTGCGGTGGAGCAGGGGCAGATTGTTCAGCAGCTGGCTGAGGTCCGGGCGGCACTGGAGCGGGAGAACGCGGCGATGGAGGAGATCATCGCACGGGAGAGCACGATCCCGCGCCTGTTGGAGCGGGCCCGCGCCCTGGGCTTCATCTCGGGGGAGGGCACTCCGGCGCTCCCCCTCTCCCTGCCGGCGCCGCTCCCAACGCCGGGAATGCAACCATGAGGGAGGCCACGTCCACTCTGCGCTGGCAGCCAGCCGCGTTCGCCTCCACCCTGATCCTGGGGCTGGTGGTGATCCGGCTGATCTATCTGTCGTTCTATGCGACGGGAGAGCTCCTCGGGGTCCAGACGCTGCAGCTCCGCCTGGAGGCTCGCCGCGGCCGCATCCTGGATCGGAGAGAGGCGGTGCTGGCCCTGGATGTCCCGCGCTACCAGGTCGTCCTGGAATATCGTCCTATCGCCTACGGGGGGGATCCGGAGCGGCGGGCGGCGTGGTTGCGCCGGGTCGACGAAGCCCTGAGCCCGCTCCTGGGCTTCTCTGTTCGGGAGGCCGACCGGAGCTGGCCTAACACTCGGTGGCAGCTCCCGATCGCCCGAGAGGTCCCCGAGGACCTCGCCCGGGTGATCGCCCGCCGGATCGAGGAGGCCGGCCTGCGAGGAGTTCGGGTGATGCCTTACTGGAAACGGATTTACCCGGAGGGCTCATTGGTCGGCCCGGTGGTGGGTTTCGTCGTCTTCGGGCCGGACACCTGGGGTGTGGAGGGACGGCGAGGGGCAAGCGGAGTGGAGCGGACTTATAACGTCGTGCTGAGCGGGAAGGCAGTGACCCTGCGGGTGCCAGTGGACGCTGAGGGGCGCCCCCTGCCGCTGCAGGAGGCGGCCCTGGAGGGGCCGGAGCCCGGTGGAGATGTGGTCCTCACCCTGGACCGTACGATCCAGGCGGTGGTGGCGGAGGAGCTGGCCCGGGGCCTTCAGGAGAGCGGAGCCCAGCGCGGGGACGCTCTGGTCCTGCGCCCGCGCACGGGGGAGATCCTGGCCATGGTCAGCCTGCCTGCCTTCGATCCCAACGTGCCGGAGACCCTGGAGCGCAACGCGCGCAATCCGGTTGTCCAGGACCTGTATGAGCCGGGCTCTGTCTTCAAGATCCTGACGATGGCGGCCGCCCTGGAGGCCGGCATCGTCCGCCCGGAAACCCGCTATATGGATCAGGGGTGCGTGGAGTTCGGAGGGGCCCCGATCTGCAACTGGGATCAGGATCGCTATCCCGGAGGGCGGGGCTGGCTGGATATGACGGAGTTGTTGATGTACTCCCGCAACGTGGGCGCTGCGCATCTGGCCCGCCTCCTGGGCCCGGAGCGCTTCTACGCAGCGCTGCATGCCTTGGGGATCGGGGAGCCGACCAATGTGGACCTGCCCTATGAGACCGTGGCCTGGCTCCGGGCCTACGGGGATCCAGACTGGCGGGAGGCGGATCTGGGGCGCCAGTCCTTCGGCCAGGCGGTGTCTTTGACTCCGTTGCAGATGGCGATGGCTGTCTCCGCGGTGGCCAACGATGGCCTGATCATGCGGCCCTTCATCGTGCGGGAGCTTCGAACCGCCCAGGGAGTCCAGCGCGTCGAGCCCCAGGTCCGGCGGCGGGCCATCTCGGCGAAGACGGCACGGACCCTGCGGGCGATGCTGGAGACGGTGATCGAACGAGAGGCAGTGAAAGCCCGGGTGCCGGGATATCGGATGGCGGGCAAGACCGGGACGGCGCAGATCCCCACGCCGGTAGGCTACGATCCGCGGGACACGATCGCCTCGTTCGTGGGGTTTGGCCCGGTGGAGGACCCTCAGGTGCTGATCCTGGTGAAAATGGATCGGCCCCGGCGCTCTCCTTGGGGTTCGGAGGAGGCTGCCCCGGTCTTTGCCCGGATCACGGCGCGGATCCTCCCGATGCTAGGGGTTCCGCCCTCAGGTTCCCCGGAGGGCCGGTGACCTGGGATCCTCCAGCCAGCGCGTTCAGGAGCATAAGATGAAGAAGAACGGCGGGATGCGAGTGGCGGTTCGGGGGATGACCCTGGCGGATCTAACGGAAGCCTTAAGCGGCCGGCGTCCGCCCTGGGAGATCCCGATCCAGCATGTGTCCATCGATTCCCGAGAGTGTGGGGACGGAGATGTGTTCGTCGCCCTCCTCGGAGAGCGGACCGATGGTCATCGTTATGTCGGGGACGCCTTCCAGCGGGGGGCGATCGCCGCCCTGGTCCACCAGGAGGTGTCTGAGGGGGCGTTGCACGTGGACCTGGAGCGGGGGCCCTGGCCGGAGTCCCTGAAGCTCCCTGTCTGCTTCCGCGTCTCGCGGACCCTGGAGGCCCTCCACCGATGGGCAGCGTGGTGGCGGGCACGCTCCCCGGTGCGGGTGATCGGGATCACCGGGAGCGTGGGGAAGACCAGCACCAAGGAGCTGACCTGGGCGGTGCTTTCCCGGCGTTACGAGACGTTGAAGACCGAAGGGAACTTAAACAGCGAAGTGGGTCTGCCCCTGATGCTGCTCCGGCTGACGCCGCGCCATCAGCGAGCGGTGCTGGAGATGGGGATGTATGCCCGAGGGGAGATCGCGGCCCTCTGCGCCATCGCCCGCCCCGCCGTGGGCGTGATCACCCTGGTGGGCCCGGTCCACCTGGAGCGCCTGGGGAGCATAGAGGCCATCGCAGCAGCCAAGGCCGAGCTCGTGGAGGCCCTCCCCGAGGACGGGGTGGCTGTCCTCAACCGGGACGATCCGTACGTGCGGGAGATGGCCGGGCGGACCCGGGCGCGGGTGTTCTTTTATGGGCTGGACCCTGAGGCGGACCTGTGGGCGGATGAGATCGCGAGCGAAGGGCTGGAGGGGATCCGCTTCGATCTTCATTATCGGGGGGAGACCTTCCGGCGGGTGCGGGTCTCCCTGCTGGGCCGGCACAGCGTGCACACCGCCCTGCGGGCCATCGCTGTGGGGATCCTGGAGGGGTTGACCTGGGATGAGATCTTCACCGGCCTGCGGGACCCGCGGGCGCAGCTGCGCCTGGTGGCGGTGCCCGGCCTGCAGGGCTCGATCCTCCTGGACGACACATACAACGCCAGCCCGCCGTCGATGCTGGCCGCGCTGAACCTGTTGGCGGAGCTGGAGGGCCGAAAAATCGCGGTGCTGGGGGACATGCTGGAGCTGGGGACGTATGAGGTGGAGGCACACCGACTGGTGGGCGGGCGAGCGGGGACGGTGGTGGACCTCCTGATCACCGTGGGGCCTCGGGCGCGCATCATCGCCCGGGAGGCGATGGCGGTGGGCCTGCCAGCGGACCGGGCGTGGGCTTGCGACTCGAACGCCGAAGCCATCGAGATCCTCCGCCGCATCCTGAAGTCTGGCGATGTGGTCCTGGTGAAGGGCTCCCGGGGCCTGCGCATGGAGGAGATCGTGAATGCCCTATGCGAGGGATAAGTGAAGACGGCGGGGTTGCCGGCCCGTCAGTCTCATTCCCGCTGGACAAGGAGGTCGAGTGGCGCAGGCGCTGTTCATGGGCGGTCTGTCCTTCCTGCTAGCGGTGATCTGGGGGCCGCCACTGATCCGCTGGCTGCGAGCCAACGGGATCGGGAAGAAGATCCGGATTGAGGGACCGTGCACGCATCAGGTGAAGGTGGGGACGCCCACCATGGGCGGCCTGATGATCGTGCTGCCGGTGGTGATCCTAACGCTCACCCTGAACCTTGGGAACCTGATCGTCAACACGGCGGCCGGGCAGGCGTTCCTGCGCCAGATGGGCTGGCCGGGGGATCAGCTGATCGGGCGATCGATCTTGGTGCCGGTTGCGGCCATGCTGGCCTTCGGAGCCCTGGGGGCGGTGGACGATTGGATGGGCACGCGCGGGGGCGGCGGGCTGCTGGCCCGCCACAAGTTCCCAATCCAGATCGCCCTGGGGATCGCGCTGGCGCTGGTGCTGCACTTCGGGATGGACCTGCGCAGCGTGGCCATCCCCACGGTGCCGCGGAAGATCGACATCGGGTTGCTCTACCTGCCCATCGCGGTGTTCATCATCGTGGGCTCGGCCAACGCGGTCAACCTCACCGATGGGCTGGACGGCCTGGCAGGGATCATCACGGCCATGTCGTTCATCGCCTACGGGGTGATCGCCTATCTCCAGGGCCAGATCTACCTGGCCACCTTCGCCTTCATCGTGGTGGGAGCCTGCATGGCCTTCCTGTGGTTCAACGCGCATCCGGCCCAGATGTTCATGGGGGATGTAGGCTCCCAAGCCCTGGGGGCCACCCTGGGGGTGGTCGCGTTGATGACCGGGCAGTGGCTGCTGCTGCCGGTGATCGCCCTCATCCCAGTGGCCGAGACCCTCTCGGTCATCCTGCAGGTGGCATACTTCAAGTGGACGAAGGGAAAGCGCCTGTTCCGGATGAGCCCGCTTCACCATCACTTCGAGCTGCTAGGCTGGTCGGAGACCCAAGTGGTGCAGCGGTTCTGGCTGATCTCCATCTGGTCGGCGATGATCGGCGTGGCGCTGGCGTTGCTGTGAGGTAAGGTCGGATGCGGGAGCTCATGGGCGCGCGGGTGGTCATCCTGGGGTTGGGCCGGCAGGGCACCGCCCTGGCCCGCTGGCTGGTGCGGCAGGGCGCCGAGGTCACACTAAGCGATCGGCAGCCCGCGGAGCGCCTCGGGGGTTTCCTCCAGGCCCTGGAGGGCCTGCCGGTGCGCTATGTGCTGGGGGACCATCCGCTCTCTCTGCTGGAGGGTTGCGATCTCCTCTGCTTAAGCGGAGGGGTGCCCTTGAACCTCCCCATCGTTCGGGAGGCCATGCGGCGGGGGATCCCCCTGGCCAATGACGCCCAGCTGTTTCTGGAGCGATGCCGGGGGTGGACGGCCGGGATCACCGGCACCTCGGGGAAGACAACGACGACCGCCCTCGTGGGGGCGATGTGCCAGGCGGCGGGCTTCCGCACCTGGGTGGGCGGCAACATCGGAAATCCCCTCATCGAGTTCGTGGAGGAGATCGGCCCGGAGGACCGTGTGGTCCTGGAGCTGTCCAGCTTCCAGTTGGAGATCATGACCGTCAGCCCGCGGGTGGCGGCGGTGCTGAACATCACGCCCAATCATCTGGACCGTCATGAGACGATGGAGGCCTATATCGCGGCCAAGCAGCGCATCCTGGACTTCCAGGACGTCGAGGACGTGGCGGTCCTGGGGTACGACGACCCGAACGCCCGGGCTCTGGCGGCGGCGGTGCGAGGGCGGCTGCGGTTCTTCAGCCGCGAGCGGGAGGTGGCCCGCGGGTCGTTCCTGCGAGAGGGGACCCTCTTCCTGCGCCTGGGCTCCGAGGCCTGGCCGATCTGTCGGGCAGACGAGGTGCGCTTGCGGGGCCGCCATAACTTGTGGAACGTCCTGGCGGCAGCGGTCGTGGCGGGCACCCTGGGGGCAGACATCAGCGCCATCCGCGAGGCCGCCCTTACGTTCTCAGGAGTGCCGCACCGGCTGGAGCAGGTGCGGGAGGTGCGAGGCGTGTGTTACGTGAACGACTCCATCGCCACCACGCCGGAGCGGGTGCGGGTGGCCCTGGAAGCCTTCGAGGAGCCCATCGTGCTGCTGGCGGGCGGGCGGGACAAAGGCCTCCCATGGGAGGAGACGGCTGGGATCATCGCCCGCCGGGCCCGCGTGCTGATCGCCTTCGGGGAGCTGGGGGATCGCATTGTGGGGGCCGCCCAGGCGGCCTGCGCGCGGGTTGATGAAGCGGTCTTGGAGCGCCTGGAGCGGGTGGCTACCTTGGAGGAAGCAGTGGCCCTGGCGGCCCGTCTGGCCCGGCCGGGGGAGGTAGTGCTCCTCTCCCCGGGGGGGACTAGCTTCGACGCCTATCGGGATTTCGAGGAGCGTGGCATGCACTTCCGCCAGCTGGTGGAGGCACTGTCATGACCACTACGCGAAGAAGGTGGCATGACCTGGCGATCGCTCGAGGTGAGCTGCAGGCCTCGCCGCTTCCCTTTACGCCCCTGGAGCTGGGGTTGCTCGTCGGGCTCGCCGTGTTGGTGCTCTTCGGCCTGTTGCTGGTTTACAGCGCCACCTACTACCTGGCGCGGCACGCCTTTGAGGATCCCTTCTATTTCTTCCGACGCCAGGCGGTCGCCGCCTTCCTAGGGACTGTCGGCCTCCTCGTTCTCTGGCGGATGGACTACCACCGTCTGCAGCGGCTCTCCGTTCCTTTGATGGCCATCGGCGTGCTTGCGCTGATTGCTGTGCTGATCTTCGGGGAGGATCGGCTGGGGGCCCGGCGCGCCTTCTCGGGCGGCTCCTTCCAGCCTTCGGAGTTCGTCAAGCCGATCCTCATCCTCTATCTGGCGACCTGGCTGCCCACCAAAGGGGAGCGGCTGCGGGAGTTCCACCGGGGGTTCGTCCCCTTCCTGCTGGTGCTGGGCCTGGTGGTGATCCCGATCTTCCTGCAGCCGGATCTGGGGACGGGGTTGTTGATCGGGCTGGTGGCCGCCTGGATGTTCGTCGCTTCCGGTGCCACGGCGGTCCAGATCCTCGCCGGGCTGGCCCTGGGGGCCGGAGCGTTCGCAGGGCTCATCGCCGTGCATCCCCACGCCCTGGCCCGGCTTTCTGGTTATCTGCAGATCCTGCGGGGGACGGGCGGGGCAGGCCCCCATCTAGAGGGGGTGTGGGAGGCCATCCGCTCCGGCGGGCTGTTCGGGAAAGGCCCCGGGGCGATTCTTTATACCCTCAGCGGACAGGTGCCGCTGCCGCACTCCGACAGCGCCTTCGCGGTGGTGGGAGAGGCTTTCGGGTTCGTCGGAGTGATGTTGCTCATCTTCATGCTCACCGCCTGGGTGATCATGGGGTTCATCACGGCCAGCCGCGCCCCGGACACGTTTGGGGGGCTGCTGGCCCTGGGAGTGACCCTATGGATCGCCTGGCAGGGGTTGATCAACCTGGGCGGGCTGGCCGGGGTGCTCCCGTTCACAGGGCTCCCGTTGCCGTTCATCAGTTACGGCGGATCCGCGTTGCTCAGCGAGCTCATCGGGGCAGGGATCCTGCTCAGCGTGGCCAGGAGGATACGGGATGCGGATCTGGATCGCCGCGGGGGGGACCGGCGGGCACATCTACCCGGCGCTGGCCGTCGTCGAGGCGCTGCAGGACGTTGAGCCGGACCTGGAGGTGATCTGGGTTGGCACGCCGGAGGGAATGGAGGCCCGGCTGATCCCACCCCGGGGCTTTGCGTTCCTCCCGGTGGAGGCCGGCGGGGTATACGGGCTGGGGCCTCGAGGGGCCCCTGTCTCTTATAC
>JAGHYO010000029.1 GCA_017743605.1 Thermoflexus sp.
TCCGGCGTCGGAAGGCCGATCGGAAGGCTCGAAGCCGCGTGGAGCGGTTCTTCGGGTGGCTGAAAGGGGGGTTCCGAAGGCTGACGGTTCGGCACGAAAGGCGGCTGTCCACGTTCCTGGCCTTCGTCCTCCTCGCCTGCTTCCTCATCGCCTGGAGAATTTTGAGATGAGTTCCACCACTGTCCATTTACAGGACCAGCCGCCCCAGGAGGCCTGCACGCCGGTCGTTCCAGCGACGAAGAAGCCCATCATCAGGATCACGGCGAAAATCACGAGCCCCAGACGCTTCATTGCCTCACCTCCTCACCGAGCTGAAATCCACCCGATGCGCTGACACCGCTGTTCCGTCTCCGCGGAAAGGCGCAACGCCTCCCTTCGCTCCTCGACCATCACCGGCCCCCGGATCTCTTCATATTCCGTCCACCGGGCTTGTTCCTTCATCTCCGAACGCCCCAGCGCATACACTACCCACCCCGCCGGGTCTACTCCCAGCACCCATACCCGCTGACCTCCATCCGGCATCTCCTCCACCCGTTCCCAGCGCTGAATCCATGAAGGGACTTCCCCCCTGGCCGGGAGCAATGGAAGGTTGGGTTCCGGAGTGGGGAAAGTCATTCGGCCCGTCAACCGGTAGCCCGAGGATTCCAGCCGCTCGACAATCACCCGAGAGGGCAACCACGTCTGCAACACCGAGGCCTTCAGACCCGGCTGCTTCCGAAAGCAGAGTGGGGGATCCGAATTGTAGAAGCTCCGCTCCTCCCCTTGGTCCGCCAGAGATTCATACCGGAGAAGGCCCCGAGGGTCTACTTCCCGTGTGTAAACCTGCACCGGATAGCCGTCGGAGCCGGTGAGGGCGACCCGCTCAACCCGATACCGTTGCTCCTGAACGGACTCAGGCCCGTCTGCGATCCGAAGGCGAACCTGCACTTCCTGACGCACCGTCCGCCGCGGGAATTCCGTCGCATAACGGATGAAGGGGGGCAGCTCGAAAGATGCGGCAGATGAGGAACCGAAGAGGAAAGCATCGGAGGCGGGAGTGGGAGCAGGATCCGGCGTTGGCGGCTGGGTGTGAAAGTCCAACTGCTTCCATCCCCCCAGGCTCAGTATAAGCCCCGCCAAGCCCGCCCCCAGAATCCAAAGACGAAAGGCAGAAGACCTACGACCCATCTTCGCTTCCTCCCTATTACGATCTATCTCCATAAGACCCTGGCCGCCCGCTGTCAATGCCCATTCTGCCAACTCCGGTTGGCATTTTGCCAACTCCTCCATCCCACCCCCTCAGGCCCCTTACGGATGCGGTGAGGTCCCCGCTATATGGCTGCTTCCAAAACGGGCCGCCGCGAGGACTGCACAGGTCCCTTCGGGCCCTCCCGCTCCCACGTCGGTCCGTTCTCGGACATCGGATCGTCCGCCAGCCGGCTTTTTCGGCGCCCAGGCCGGATTCGGTCGTCCCACCCGGTGGTATCATGCCGTTGGGGGTCCGGAGCATGCCTCCGGTCCGGCCTTCAAGGCCGTCAAGAGTCTTTCAGCGGAGGAACAGAGGTCCCGGAGATGTCGCCCCATTCCGCCCACGATGCCATCGCGGTGCTCGACTTCGGCTCCCAGTATGCGCAGCTGATCGTCCGCCGCATCCGGGAGGCCGGCGTCTACGCCGAGCTGTTCCCGTGGGACGCGGACCCCGCCGAGGTCCTCGCCATGCAGCCGAAGGGCTTCGTCCTCTCAGGCGGTCCGGCCAGCGTCTACGAGCCCGGCGCCCCCTCTCTTCCCCCTTATGTCCTGGAGAGCGGCCGGCCGGTGCTCGGGATCTGCTACGGGATGCAGCTGCTGGCCCACGCCCTGGGCGGGCGGGTGGCCCCGGCCCCGGCTCGGGAATACGGTCGAGCGGAAGTGGAGCTCCTGGAGCCGGAGGATCCCCTCTGGCACATGCTGCCCTCCCCCATGACTGTCTGGATGTCCCACGGGGACCGGGTGGAGGCGCTTCCTCCCGGCTTCCGCGCCATGGCCTGCTCCCCCAACGCCCCCTTCGCGGCCATCGGCGACCCAGCCCGCTGCCTCTACGGCGTGCAGTTCCACCCCGAGGTCGCCCACACGCCTCTGGGCCGGGAGCTGCTGCGCCGCTTCGCGGTGGCGCTGTGCGGCGGTCGGCCCACCTGGACCCCCCGGGCGATCGCCGAGGAGCAGATCGCACGGATCCGGGAGCGGGTAGGTAGGGAACGCGTGCTCTGCGCGGTCTCCGGGGGCGTGGACTCCACGGTGACTGCGGTGCTGGTCCACCGGGCGGTGGGCGAGCAGCTCCAGTGCCTCTTCGTGGACACCGGGCTGCTGCGCAGGGGGGAAGGGGAGGAGGTGGTGGCCGCCCTGCGGGCCCTGGGGCTGCCGGTGGCCGCCGTGAACGCCGCCGAGGCCTTCCTGGAGGCCCTACGAGGGGTCACCGATCCCGAGGAGAAGCGGGTGCGGATCGGCCACACCTTCATCGCCGTCTTCACCGAGCAGGCCCGCCAGTTGGGTCCCTTCCGGTTCCTGGCCCAGGGCACCCTCTACCCCGACGTCATCGAGAGCCGGGCGCCGGAGCGGCGGGCGGCCGCCCGGATCAAAACCCATCACAACGTCGGCGGGCTCCCCCCCGATCTCTCCTTCGAGCTCATCGAGCCCCTGCGGTATCTCTTCAAGGACGAGGTCCGCGCCCTGGGGGCGCATCTGGGGATCCCGGAGGTCCTGCTGCGCCGGCAGCCCTTCCCGGGCCCTGGGCTGGCCGTGCGCTGCGTCGGGGAGGTCACCTGGGAGCGGCTGGAGCGGTTGCGGGCCGCCGACGCCATCGTGCAGGAGGAGCTGGATCGCTCCGGATGGGCCGATCGGGTCGCCCAGGCCTTCGCGGTATTGCTGCCGGTGCGCAGCGTGGGCGTGATGGGGGACGCCCGGACCTACGAGGAGGTGGTGGCGGTGCGGGCGGTGGCCACCGAGGACTTCATGACCGCCGCCTGGGTCCCCCTGCCCCATGAGATGCTGGACCGCATCGCCACGCGGATCGTGAACGAGGTCCCCGGGGTGAACCGGGTGCTGTATGACATCACGAACAAACCCCCAGCCACCATCGAGTGGGAATGAGAAGCGCAAGGATATGAGCAGACCTTAGGATGAATGCCATCGCGCTGTTCAACCCTCGAAAACACGGAGGGGATTCCCATGGCCTTGCACCGACCCCGTATCCTGCTGGTGGATGACGAACCCGACCTGCTGGCAGAACTGAGGCCCATCATAGAGCGCGCCGGCTTTCAGGTGCTCACCGCTCGTCACGGCGAAGAAGCTCTGGAGCGCATTGCCAAGGAGCGACCGGACCTGGTGGTGCTGGACGTGCTTATGCCCCGGCTCGACGGGCGCGAGGTGCTGCGCCGTCTGCGTCAGGCTGGGGACTGAACCCCCGTCATCCTGCTCACTCGGGTGGGCACGCCGGCAGAACGCGCGCTCAGCCTGCTGGAGGGAGCGGATGATTATCTCAACAAGCCCTTCGAGCCGCTGGAACTGATCGCCCGCATCCAGGCCGTGCTGCGGCGCATGCGGCGCGGTGAGCCCCCACTGTGGGCTTTCCGCTACCTGGTGTGTGGAGAGCTAGTGCTGGATCGCCAGGCGCGACAGGTGCGACGGGCTGGCCGAGAGCTGACTCTCACGCCCCGCGCTTTCGCATTGCTGAAGTTCCTGATGCTGCATCCGGGCGAAGTGATCTCACGGGAACGCTTATTGGACCAATTGTGGAGCTGGGCACACCCGGTGGGGACACGAGCGGTGGACATCCGGGTGGCAGAACTGCGCAAGGAGCTGAGCGACGATCCGGAGAGGCCTCGTTACATCGAGACGGTGGTGGGCCAGGGGTACCGATTCATTCGCGAGGTGAAGGGAGAGCCATGAAGGGCAATTGGCCCGCGGCGCTGGCCACGGGGCCGGCTCTGATGGGGCTGGCGCTGTCGGCATTGCTATCGCACGATGTGCTGCCCAACTGGATTCTAGTTGGCACCTACCAGATGGATCTGGCCGCGCTGGCGGTCGGGGCCGGTGTGCTGCTCAGTATCACAGGATGGGGGATTCTGGGGCTACGGAAATGGATCGGGCGTCAAGTGGTAGAAGCCCGCGCGGCAGAACGGGAAGCCCACGCAGCGGCCTATCGGCGGTTTCTGCGACGGCTGGATCACGAGCTCAAAAACTCACTGGCGATCATGCGCCTGGGGGTGGCCAATCTCCAGAATCGCATGGCGCTGTCATCCGGGGAAGAGGATTCGCTGACATGTTTAGGTGAGCAGGTGCGACGGCTGGAAGGTTTGACGACAGGGCTGCGCTGGCTGGCGGAGTTAGACGAGCTGGAGCTGGAAGGGGAGTCGGTGGACCTGCAGGCGGTGCTGGAGGAGGCGCTGGCTAAGGTGAGTGGACCGGATGTATGGCCGGGACGGGAGGTAGACGTGCAGTTGCAGCGGGTGCCATGGCCGGTGGGGCGAGTGTGGGGAGACCGGGATTACTGGTGGTGGTCTTTCGCAACCTGCTGGACAACGCCCTCAAGTTCACGCGGGCGGGCGATCGGGTGGAAGTGCGGGTTATGGAAGACGGGGAATGGGCTGTGGTGGAGGTGGCGGACACCGGGCCAGGCATCCCGGCGGAGGAGTTGCCTCACATCTTCGAGGAACTGTACCGGGGGAGTAACGCCCGGGGCATACCCGGGAGCGGGCTGGGGTTGGCGCTGGTGCAGCGGATTGTGGCCCTACACGGGGGGGAAGTGACGGTGCGCAGTCGGGAAGGGCAAGGAACGGTGGTAAGGGTGCGGCTGCCGCTGGCACCGGAGACATAATGCTTCAGATCTGATACATAGCATTTAGAGGTTGTTACGGGCCTGTAACACGGTGGAACATAAGGCGTGGTAGAGTAGGAGTAGGCTTAAATTACGAGGAGAGATGAGTGATGAGCAATATGTCGTTCCTCTGCCATCCGATTGGTAAGATATTATTTGAGAAAAAACACCTTTTTCTCCTTACGTTGTTCGCATCCTTCCTGCTCGGCTGCGGCACCTTCGACGTCGAAGCCCGTCTCATGCGGCCGATGGAGGCCACCGTAACCGCACAGGCCGCCTTCACCCCCACGCCCAAACCCAATCTGGGCAAGCTAGCGTATGTCCAAGGCGGCAACATCTGGGTCCAAGCCCTGCCCAACGGTGAGCCCCGGCGCCTGACAACTGAAGGCCGCAACCATGCCCCTCGCTGGTCCCCCTCCGGCCGATGGCTGGCCTTCCGCAAAGGCGACTACCAAGTCTGGATTGTGCGCGCCGACGGTGGGGCCGCCTACCCCCTGGACGGAGGCGCGGCGGTGAGTGCCTTCGCCTGGGCACCGGCCCAGGACCGCCTGGCCTACGTGGCCGGGGGCAGCGAGTTGCGCGTGGCCACTGCTAATGGGGATCAATCGATCACCCTAGTTTCCCCGTCGCCCGGCGTCGAGATCGGCCGGATTGCCTGGAGCCCGGACGGCGTCTGGTTGGCTTATGAGCAGCGCGAGCTGGAAGCCAGCGGGCCGCCTACGATGGGTCTTTGGAAAGCCTCGGCGGAAGGGGGCGAGCCGGTGCGGCTCTATCCCAACGCTCAAGCCGACATGGGCGGCCTCATCCTCCACGGGTGGACCGGCGATGGGCGTTTCCTGTTGGTCCAGAGCGACATGAACTCGGCGTCCCTGCTGGCTGACGGCGCGCCCCTCTACGCCCTGCCGGCGGACAGCGGTCCGCTCGTGAACTTGGCCGAAGCCGTGCTGGCCTACGCGGATTTCATCGCGCCCCGTCCGGGCACCGACGAGGTGGCCGTGGTTGTCGGCGGGGGGCGTGAGGCGTGGCAAAACAAGTAGCTATCCCTCGTCCGTGCGTCCACCGGCGAGGGAAGGCTGTTGACTCCTCCCGATCAGGCGATCTCCGCACCGGCCTGGTCGCCGGATGGCCAGCACATTGCCTACACCGCCATGCCCGCAGCGGAAGGTCTGGCCGGTGGGGAGCCGGCCCGCCAGGCACTGCTGGGGCGGCATCTGTGGGTCATCAACGTTGAGGATGGCCAGAGCCAATCGCTCACCGACGATCCGGCCTACCGCGATGAGCATCCCCTCTGGTCTTCCGATGGGCGCCATATCCTCTTTGCCCGCCTGGACGACCAAAATCGGGCTTCCGTGTGGCTGATCTCCGCCGATGACGGCGAGCCCCAGCAGGTGGTGAGTGAGCTGACGCCAGCCCCCGAATGGTTCGGCTACTACGGCCACCTCAACTGGGACGATCTCCTGGATTGGTGGCCCAACACGCGGCATGTCGCTCGCGTCCCGGCGCCCACCCCGCCGGGGTCCCCATCCGAGCCATCCCCCTCGACCCCACAGATTGTCGAAACCTCGGCTACACCTGTGGCGTCCACATCCGCCGCCTCGACACAGACCCACAACGGTTTTCCCCAGTTGTATCCGGCACGATACCCGTGCCCACTGCTGTTCGCTCCTACCATGCCGTCCTGGAGCAGCTCAGCCACGCGCGCAACGGCGACGCTCGCTGGCGGGTGGAACGCTGGTACCAAGCCCCGGATCGGTTCCGCCAGGAGGTGGACAAGCTGGAAGGGCCGCCATCGGCCGCCGGGGACCGCACTTTCGTGCGCAACGGAGACACTGTCTGGCTCTTCATTTCCGACGAGAACCGGGTCGTCATCAGCCGGCCTGCTGACCCGAGCTTCGGTCGGCCGGAAGCGGTTCCTGCGGGAAACGGGAGTGGTGCTGGTCCGAGAAGAATACGCTCCTGACGGCACCCTGGAACAGGCCGTGCGCACCCTAGAGGTTCAGTTCAACGTGGACCTGCCTGCTCACCTGTTCACATTTGAGCCACCGGCAGGGGTTACGGTGGAGGATCAGAGATGAGGCCTGAGATCCCTCTCTCCCTCCTCGCAAGTGGTTGCCAATGCCAGAAAAAGACTCGCTAAAAGGGGGAGGAGAGCTCCCCCGTGGGGCGGGGCGTCTCGGTCATCACCCAAGCCGTGGACCACGGTGACACGTGGGTGCTCCCACGCGCGATGCAGGGGCCGCCCTCCCGGCGGGCCCGGGGCCCAGCCGACCGGAGGGACCTGGAGATCGCCGAGGGGATGCGGGGGCACGAAGGGCCGGGCGGGCGGCTGGCGGATGGGGGCTTCGGGTCGGAAGCACTGATCGAACGGCGGAAGGCGCGCGGCCGGTGTCTTCTCGTTCCGACCTGGCAAAATCGCCCTCGGCGAGGGATTATGAACTCCAAGCTCCCCTTTCACCCAGCGATGCGAGCCAAAGCTTTCGCCCCGCTACCCTGTTTTCGATGGCACAGGGGTCGAGACGGACGCTGCTCTCACGAAAACAGCTTTTGGTAGGAGGGGCTTTCGCCCCGAACCTTCGCCTTCGATGGCACAGAAGTCGCGGCGGAAGCCGCCCCTACAAAAACGGCTGTTGTTAGGAGGGTCTTTCGCCCCGAACCTTCGTCTTTGGTGGCTCAAAAGTCGCGGCGAAAGCCGCTCCTACGAAATGAATTTTCGTATAGGATGGGCTTTCACCCCGAACCTCTATTTTCGATGCCTGCGAGGCCACAGTGGAAACCGTTCCTGCAACCCAAACCGTGTCTTCTCGATCCTGCAAGGGTCGCGGCGAAAGCCGCTCCTAGGGGATGAATTTCTCGGAGGAGGGCTTTTGCCCCGAACCCCGTCTTCGATCCCGCACGGTCGTGGCTCCTGCAGGCGCGGGACGATCACCGGGAAAGGCCGGTGGAGCCCCAGGGGCGGCGGAGGCCGCGACGGTGACGCCAGCGCCACCAGACTCCCACCGGATACCCACACATCTTCGCGATGTCCCCCCAGACCCGGATCAGCGGCACCCACCCCAGCATCCGGATCCGATCCCGCCAGGGGTAGTTCCCCCATAGCCGGAAAAGCCTGCGATACGGGGCCCGCAGATACAGCGCGCCCCCGATGAGATATCCTAGGGCGAACAACGGATGCCCCCCCAGGCTGAGCCCGGCCAGCAACGGGACCAGGCCCAGATAAGTGCCGTAACGGACGGCGTGGCGCAATCGCCACAGATCCGCCTTCCCATCCCCCCGCGCATACCGGTAATACTGTAAAAAGAAGGCCCGCATGGTCGGCCGGGGGCGGAAATAGACCGCCGCCTCGGGGACAAAGGCGAAGGGACCGAAGCGCTCATAGAGGGCGAAGTCGAAGATCAGATCCTCGCAGTAATCCAGCCACTCAGGGTAGCCGCCCACCGCCTCCCAGGCAGACTTGCGGAAGGCCACGGAGCGGCTGGAGGGCCAGAACCGCTCGGGCCGGATGTCCCGCAGCTCGGGCAGCACCGTGGCGGCCATGGCCGCCTCAAAGGGGGTCCGGTGGGCTGGGAGGAAGAAGCCGGCCGCGACCATGGTCTCCGGCCGCTCCCCGAAGGGGCGGAGCAGATGGCGCAGCCAGTCCGGGTGCAGGCGCACCCCCGCGTCGGTTGCGGCGATGATCTCCCCCCGGGCGGCGGCGATGGCCCGGTTGCGCCCCTGGGCGATGTTGGTCCCCGGCGCCTCGATCACCCGCAGGGGCAGCCGCCGCTCTGCCCGAAGGCGCTCCAGGGTCCCATCGGTGGACCCCCCATCGGCGATGACGACCTCGTCGGGCGGATGGGATTGCGCCGCCAGGGAATCCAGAAGATCCTGGATGGAAGCGGCTTCGTTTTTGACCGTGGCGATCACGGAGACCGCTGCCATGTGCAGAAACTCAGAGGCTTTTCGCTCAGGGGGCGGCCGCTTCCAATGAGGCGGAAGCCTGGAGGGCGGCGAGGCCTTCCCGGATGGCGGCCAGCATCCGGCCACGCACCGCCCGGACAGCGGCGCGGATGGCGTTCCCGACGGCCTTAGGGTCGGAGCGGCCGTGCCCGATCACCACCACCCCGTCTACCCCCAAGAGGGGCGCCCCGCCATACTCCCGGTAATCCAGGCGGCGGAGAATCTCCCGAAGGCTGGGGAGCAACAGCAGCAGGCCAGGGGCGGCCAGGAGCAGCCCCGGCAACGCCACCGCCAGCCCGGCGCGGTCCAGGGCGCCGTCGGTCAGCTGGGCTCGGAGGAAGCGAACCAGGAAGCTGACGAACCCCTCCGTGTGTTTGACCACGACGTTGCCGGTGAAGCCATCCGTCACCACCACCTCGGCAGCTCCCCGGGGGATGTCCTTCCCCTCGACGTTGCCGATGAAGTTCAGCCCGCTGGCCTCCAGGCGGCAGTAAGCTTCCCGGACCAGGACGGAGCCTTTGCCGGGCTCCTCCCCGTTGGAGAGGATCCCCACCCGGGGACGAGGCCACCCGAGCACCCGCTCGGCGTAGACTGCGCCCATCATCGCGAACTGCACCAGATGCTCGGGCTTCGGGTCGGTGTTGGCGCCGATGTCGAGCAGCAGGCAGTGCCCCCGCAGAGTGGGATAGGGGGTGGCCAGCGCCGGCCGGTCGATGCCGGGGATCCGCCCCAGGTGGAAGAGGGCTGCGGCCATCACCGCCCCCGTGTTCCCCATCGAAACGAAGGCGTCCGCTTCCCCAGCGCGCACCCGCCGAATCCCCACCACCATCGAGGAGTCCTTCTTCTCTTTCACAGCCATCGTATGCTCGTGCATCTCCACGACTTCGGAGGCGTGGACGATGGAGAGCGGGAGGCCGGCCGCACGACGGCCCAACGTTGCCCGGAGACGATCCTCCGGGCCGACCAGAAGGATGTGGAGATTGGGGATCTCCCGCAGCGCCCGCAAGGTGCCTTCCACCGGGACATGGGGCGCGTGATCGCCTCCCATGGCATCCAACGCGATCCGCACGGTCATGTTCCGAGACACTCCCATGGGGAAAAATACGGATCCGGCCTATCCTAGACCTTCCAGGAGTTGCTCCACCGCCGCGGAGAAATCGATCTCCCGGCGCATGAGCTGATCCACCAACCCATCCAAGCGGGCACGGCCGACCCGCTGGGCGATGCGGGCCCACAATCGCTCCCGGGCCCGGGCGGCCAGCTCCTCCGCCACCCGCCGCCGACGCCGGGCCTCCCCTTCCCCGCTCTGCTCCAGATACATTCGATGGCGCTCAATCGCCTCCGCCAGCTCCGGGATCCCCTGGCCAGAGAGGGCGACGGTCTGCAAGATGGGAGGGGTCCAGCCCTCTATGGCCGGCTCCACCTGCTGGGTGGTCATCGTCTGTCCGTGGTGGCGGATGACGGCAGGCTGGCCCAGGGAGAGCATCGTGCGCAGGATGTGCAGGGTGGCGGCCGCGCCCTCCCGGTCTGCCTTGTTGACCACCAAGATGTCTGCGATCTCCAGGATGCCTGCCTTGATCGCCTGGATGTCGTCCCCCAGGCCAGGGGCCTGGACCACAACCACTGTGTCGGCCGCGCGGGCGATGTCCACTTCCACCTGGCCCGCCCCCACCGTCTCCACCAGGATCCGCTGGAAGCCCACGGCGTCCAGGGCCCGGAGGACCTCCTGGGTCGCCCGGGCCAGCCCGCCCAGGCTGCCCCGGGTGGCCATACTCCGGATGAAAACCCCGGGGTCCATCGCCACATCCTGCATCCGGATGCGGTCCCCCAGCAGGGCGCCGCCGGTGAAGGGGCTGGTGGGATCCACGGCGATGATCCCTACGGTCTCCCTGCGCTCCCGATAGGCCCGGGCCAGGGCGTTCACCAGCGTGCTCTTCCCGGAGCCGGGGGGGCCGGTGATCCCAATCACATAGGCGTTCCCGGTGTAGGGGAAGAGATGGGCGCTCAGCCGGGCCGCTGCTTCCCCGCCTTCCTCCAGCAGGGAGAGCATCCGCGCCAGCGCCCGGCGGTCCCCCACTCGGGCGCGTTCAAAGAGGGCGATCGGATCTCCCATGGAAGGCTTCTCTCCCGCTCAGGGTGCCACCGGCTCTCCGGCCGCCTTCAAATCCTCCGGCCGGATGCCAAAGTGATCACAGATGAACCGCACGATGGACTCAGTGCTGGCCCCCGGCCCGAAGACCTCCTGGATGCCGGCGGCCCTGAGGGCCGGCACGTCCTCCTCTGGGATGATGCCCCCGGCGATGACCAGCACATCGTCCAGGCCGCGCTTGCGGAGCTCCTCCACCACGCGGGGGAGCAGCGTCATATGGGCGCCAGAGAGGATCGAGAGGCCTACCACATCCACGTCTTCCTGTAGGGCGGCCTCGGCGATCATCTCCGGGGTCTGCCGCAAACCGGTGTAGATGACCTCGAACCCCGCGTCCCGGAGGGCCCGGGCGACCACCTTGGCCCCCCGATCATGCCCGTCCAGCCCCGGCTTGGCGATCAGCACACGGATCTTGCGCCCCATGGTCCGCCTCGCCCGATGGGATGGATCCCCACTTCCATTGTAACGCAAGGGGGATGCGGAAGTTCACCCCTACGGAACAAGTCGGACCCCGAGGGATCCAGAGGAGGGGAGCGGATGGGCGATGAGGATCAGACGGTGGGAGTCGCTCCACGGTGGCCAGCAGGTGACGAGGGTCAACCGCTCTACGGCCGTCGCGCGGATCCAGCGGACGTTAGCCTCCTCGACCGCAAACGGCGGGTCCCGCTCCGAGAGGATGTGGCGTTCGACGACCTTGTGTTCCCGCGCGCTGCCGACCGCATCGATCCGGATGCGTGCCCTAGGGGGGAGATCGATCAGATAGCAGAAGACCGCCTTGGCGATGTTGGGGCGCCCGTTGAGCATCAGGTTCCCGGTCTCGCTGACCCAGGCCGAGGTCGAGATCCAGCTGGCCGCTAGCGCTTCAGGGGCGAGCCATTCCCAGTAGCCGCGCCCCGCTATGAGGGCGATCCGTAACGGCATAACCGGCATGGGCACGTCCGGCCCGATGGCAGGGACCGCGATCCGCAAGGGGATTCCGCGGGCCAGCGTTTCCGGACGCGAAAGCGTCAGCGCTACGGGCGACGCCGTCCACAAGGACGCCGGGGATGGAGCGGGCCCGACCTCCGGCGCCGTCACACCGGCAAGCGGTGCGGATCCCTCCTGGATCGCCTTCGCCATCCCCAGCAGCACCCCCGAGCAACACGGATCCCGGATGGAGCCAAGCAGCGGCCCGAGGATGAGCGTCCGCGCTATAGCCCGGGCTCCCCACTCCCAGTCGGGCATCCGGCATCCTCCCCAGGGGCCGAATGTGGAGCCTATCGCCGGGTCCACGAGCGGGAGCGTAACCCGAGGATCAAGAGGCCGCCGTCGATCCCTAGGACGCAGGCCGTCGGAAACCATCGAGAAGACTCCTTGGATCCCCCATGGGCCCCAGCAGCTCCTCATCCAGCTGCTCCGTGGGACGCGGAGTGGGGGAAAACGGCACAGGCAAGGGAGGGACGGCCGTGGCGGGAACCGGGGCATCGGCGTGGGCAGGATGGGCGTTGCAGTTTGTTGTCTACAGGATCTGCCGACCGGCAGCCGTTGACGCTCTTGGAATAGGGCGCTTCCTCATGGGGTCCAAGGGAGAGGCGAACTGCCCGCTGGAGACGCACCAAGGGCTGGGGAAGCGGTGCGGATTGCGGAGTCGCTTGCGCCGTCGTGAGATTGGACCGCCTTTGCCGCACGCATTAGAATGAGTTCAGTGGTCCGAAACCCATGGATCCTGCGATGTGTCCGGGACCTATCCTGAACGCTTCGGGAGGCGATCGATGACAGTGGAGCGCTTCGGGGCGGTAACCTTCCGCGGCAAGCCTTTGACGGTGATCGGGGAGCCTCTCCGGGTGGGCGACGTCGCCCCTGACGTGGAGCTGGTGGCTCCCGATCTGAGCTCCTTCCGCATCCGCAGCACCGATGGCAAGATCCGCATCCTCAGCGTGGTGCCCTCCTTAGACACCGGGGTGTGCGACGCCCAGACCCGGCGCTTCGACCAGGAGGTGGCCCGCTTCGGGGACGAGGTGGTCCTCATCACAGTCAGCGCGGATCTCCCCTTCGCCCAGCGCCGCTGGGCTGCCGAGGCCAACGCCCAGCACGTCCTCGTGGCCTCCGATCACCGAGAGATGGCCTTCGGCCAGGCCTACGGGACCTGGGTTAAGGAGCTCCGCCTGGAGCGGCGCGCCGTCTTCATCCTGGACCGCGACGGGACGGTCCGCTACGCTGAGTATGTCCCCGAGATCACTCAGCACCCCAACTACGATGCGGCCCTTGAGGCGGTCCGCTCCCTGCTGGGCCAGCCGGAGCCCCGTTGAGGGGAAGGGCTGCGCCTTCGAGGGCCATGCGCCCCTATGCCCGGGGGGACGGCGATATGCGTCCCCCCTCTTTCCGCCATGATCCCATCCGCCCCATTGAAATTAAAGGGGGCGGGGGGACGTGCTATGCTGAGAAATTGGCTTCAGACGGAGGAAGCGGTAAATGGCCGTGGCGAAGGGCAAGATCATCGTCCGGGGCGCCCGGGAGCACAACCTCAAGAACATCACCGTGGAGATCCCCCGGGAGAAGCTTGTGGTCATCACTGGCCTCTCCGGCTCCGGCAAATCCAGCCTGGCCTTCGATACCCTCTACGCCGAAGGCCAGCGACGCTACGTGGAGTCCCTCTCCGCCTACGCCCGCCAGTTCCTGGGGCTGATGGAGAAGCCGGACGTGGACCAGATTGAGGGGCTCTCCCCAGCGATCTCCATCGACCAGCGGGGGGCCTCCCACAACCCCCGCTCCACCGTGGGGACGGTGACGGAGGTCTATGACTACCTCCGCCTGCTCTTCGCCCGTGCGGGGATCCCCCACTGCCCCCGCTGCGGCCGCGAGGTGCAGAAGCAGAGCCCCGAGCAGATCGTCGAGGCCATCCTGTCGCTTCCGGAGAGCTCCCGCATCATGATCCTGGGCCCTGTGGTGCGGGGCCGCAAGGGCCATCACGGCCCGGTCTTTGAGGAGCTGCGCCGCCTGGGCTTCGTCCGCGCCCGGGTGGACGGGACGATACGGGACCTGGACGAGCCCATCGAGCTGGACCGCTACAAAATCCATCACATTGAGGCGGTGGTGGACCGTCTCATCGTGCGTCGGGACGGAGCGGACCGCTCGCGGCTGCAGGACTCGGTGGAGACGGCCCTGCGGCTGGGGGACGGCCTAGTGATCGTGCACAACGCCTCAGCAGAGCCGCCGGAGGACCTGCTGTTCAGCGAGCACTTCGCCTGCCCCTACTGCGGCATCAGCCTGCCTGAGCTGGAGCCTCGCCTGTTCTCCTTCAACAGCCCTAAGGGTGCCTGCCCGACCTGCGAGGGCTTGGGAGTGCAGCTGGAGCTGGACCCTGACCTGCTGATCCCTAACAAGGATCTCTCCCTGGCCGAGGGGGCTATCGTGGCCTGGGGCGGGGCGGAGGAGGGCGGCTACTACTGGCAGCTGCTGGAGGCAGCCTGCCGGGCCTTCGGCATCCCCACCGACGCGCCGGTGCGCGCGCTCTCCCCGCAGCAACTGCATCTGCTCCTCTACGGGGCTGGGGAAGACGCGCGGATCCCGGTCCGCTATCGAGCCCGGGACGGGAGCTGGCGAGTCTACGAGGCGCCCTTCGAGGGGGTGATCCCCAACCTGCGCCGCCGCTACGAGGAGAGCACCTCGGACTACTTCCGGGCACGGGTGGAGGGATGGATGAGCGAGCGGCCGTGCCCGGCGTGCAGCGGAGCGCGGCTGCGGCCGGAGGCCCTGGCGGTGACGGTGGCCGGGAAGAGCATCTACGAAGTCACCCGTATGTCAGTGGCAGAGGCCGTGCGATGGGTCGAGGCCCTGCGGGGGGACAACGAGCAGCCGCCCCTGCTCTCCGAACGGCAGCGGGCCATCGTCTCCCAGGTCCTGCAGGAGCTGCACAACCGGCTGCACTTCATGGTGGACGTGGGCCTGGACTACCTGACCCTGGACCGGCCGACGGCCACCCTGTCGGGAGGGGAAGCCCAGCGCATCCGCCTGGCCACCCAGATCGGCAGCCAGCTCACCGGCGTGCTCTACGTCCTGGACGAGCCGAGCATCGGCCTGCATCCACGAGACAACGAGCGCTTGATCCGGACCTTGAAGCGGCTACGAGACCTAGGGAACACAGTGCTGGTAGTGGAGCACGACGAGGCCATGATCCGAGCTGCCGACTGGGTAATCGACCTGGGCCCGGGGGCGGGGGAGCACGGGGGCTACGTGCTGTCTCTTATACACATCT
>JAGHYO010000030.1 GCA_017743605.1 Thermoflexus sp.
GTGCTGGTGGGGGTGTTGGGGTTTTTGATCGGGGTGTATCCGCGGGTGGTGCGGAGGGGTCCGACGGGTTTGGAGGAGTCGGGGCGGCCCCCCGGGGATTCGCATAGCCAAAACACTGGATAGGGAGGGTCGAAGGGCGAGGTGAAGGCCCGCGAGGGGTTCGCATAGCCGTACACAGTCAAGCTCTGGTCTGTTGATCCCTTGCATTCCAACACCTCAAAACCAAACTTGCGACGCAACATGGACAACACCTTGCAAGAGACATCCCATCGACCGCTTCGACTGGGGGAAGCCCTGGTAGCGCGCGGCCTGCTCCGCCCAGAGGATCTGGAGTGGGCCTTGGGGATCCAGGCTCGCACCCAAGAGCCGCTGGGACAAATTCTCCTGTCCCGTGGCTTGGTGCGCCGCTACCACCTCTATTGCATACTGGCCGAGCTCTGGGGAATCCCCTTCGTCGACCTCCTCCGGGAACCCCCCGATGTCAATCTGCTCCGCCAGTTCCCACCCGAGCAGATGCTGGCGCGCAAACTGATCCCACTCCGCAAACTCGAAAAAGGCCTAGAGATCGCCACGGCCCGCCGACCGGACCCCGATGTCCTGGAGGAAGCCCGACACCTGTTCGGACAATCCGTCGCCCAAATCTGGGCTACCACCGAATGGGATATTCAGCAGATACTGCTTCGCGCGTTCCGAAGGGAGATCCTCACCACCGCCACCTACAGCCTCTATTACCGCCGGCCGGAGGAGTCCGCCCATACAGTCTTCACCCCTGGCCAATTCCTGGTCATGGCGACGCTCCTCCTCGGCACCTTGCTGGCTCTATACACCATGCCACAAGCAACCCTCATCGCCATCAACGCTGCCGTGAACTTCTTCTTCCTCGTGGGAATCCTGTTCAAATTTGCTGTCTCAATGGTAGGCGCCCGTTACGAGCGCGAGCTCACAGTCGAGGAGAAGGAAGTCCGAAGTCTGAAAGATGAAGAACTCCCTCGTTACACGATCCTGGTCCCCGTATATCGAGAGGCAGAGGTGATCCAAACTCTCCTCTCGAATCTCTCCCGCTTGGATTACCCCAAGGAAAAGCTGGAAATCCTCCTGTTGCTGGAAGAGGATGATCCGGCGACCCTGGAGGCCGCCAAGGCCGCACATCCCCCAGGGAACATCTATTTCATCCGGATCCCCAAGGGCATCCCTAAGACCAAACCCAAGGCCTGTAACGTTGGGCTGTTTTTCGCCTCTGGTGACTACGTGGTAATCTACGATGCCGAAGATCAGCCAGAACCAGATCAGCTGAAGAAAGCGGTGCTGGCCTTCCGGAAAGGTGGAGAACAGCTCGCCTGTGTTCAGGCCGCCCTGAACTATTTCAACGCACGCGAGAATTTCCTAACCCGGATGTTTACCCTGGAATACTCTTACTGGTTCGACTACATGCTCCCTGGCCTACACCGCCTGGGATTGCCGATTCCTTTGGGAGGAACAAGCAATCATTTCCCCACTGAGCGGCTGCGCATGCTAGGCAGCTGGGATCCGTTTAACGTCACCGAGGACGCTGACCTGGGGATTCGAGCGGCCGTGGAAGGCTGGGAAGTCAGGGTCATCCCCAGCACAACCTATGAGGAAGCAAACACCCAGTTGTGGAACTGGATCCGCCAGCGCTCCCGCTGGATCAAGGGCTATATGCAGACCACGCTGGTTCACACACGCAACCCGTGGCGGCTAGTCCGGCGTGTGGGGCTCTGGAAAGCCACAGGCTTCCTCCTGCTGGTGGGCGGAACCCCGTTGACCGCCTTATCCGCACCCTGGATGTGGGCCATGTTCGTGTGGTGGGTCATCACACAAACCCGCGCCCTGGATCCCTTCTTCCCACCGCCAGTTCTTTACATCAGCCTGTTCAATTTACTGTTTGGCAACGCGACTGCAATTTATCTGAACATGTTGGCTGGATTCAAACGAGGGTATTATGACCTGATCCCATGGGCCCTGTTGACACCTGTATACTGGGTTCTGCAAAGCATCGCGGCCTACAAGGCACTCTGGCAGCTCTTCACCCGGCCTTTCTACTGGGAAAAAACCCGCCATGGGATCAGCCAATGGCTATGGCGCCAGCGCCATGCTTAGACTCCTACGGCCCCGAAGCGTGAACGACCGCGGACATCCCTGGATGGAAAGGCTCCAAGAGGGACTCACCGTCGGAGTCCTGAGCGCGCCCTTTGTGATCACCGGGTTGGCAGCACTCCAAGCCGGGTTCCTGAGCGATGAACACGCGCATCTTATCGAGAAAGCCTTGCTGATCCAGGACCGAGGACGGGTGGAATGGATCGGATTCGCCTACCCGCCGCTACCTACCCTGATGCTTCTGATCTATCCCTCGCCTGCGACCGCCACCATCCTAGCCAGCCTCCTCGGAGGCTTGCTGACCTGGAGCGTGTGGAAACGCCTCGAGATCCTACCCTTCCCCGTCTGGATCCGAGCCGGGCTCCTGTTGAGCGCCATCGCTACTCCTACCAGCATGTTCCTGGCCACCCAGCGGCTGGCGATGATCTGCGCTCTGCTGCTCTTTTTCTGGTCTTGGCGCATGTATCTGGAGTTCACCCGGCATGGGCGAACCGACGCAGCCTTTCTCTCGTCTTTGCTGATCGGATTCAGCTTCTACGCCAGCTTCTACGCCCCCGCCTTCGCCATCGCATTTGCCCTCTCCACGCCACTCTTCACGCGCCTGCGCGGGATCTGGCATGCGAGCGCTATCTTGCTGGTCATGCTTTTCCCCACTGCTCTATCTATCGGCGCATGGATGTATCTGGCCTGGCTGTTCACCGGCAAGCCGCTGGGATTCCTCTATGAGCCGGGATCCAGCTTGCTGGCGGCCCTGCGCCCAGAGGAAGCGTTTCTCTCCTTCGACGCCATGGGCCAGGAGATCCTTCAAAGGCTGATCAACGCCCCCCTGTATGTCGGGACCGGCCTGCTGATCGCGTGGCGACAACCCCGACGCCTGCCTGCCTACGTCATCCCCCTGGCCCTGAACTGGATCGCCTGGAACCTGGGCTGGGCCTTCCCCCGCGAACTGAGCCTGAGCCTCTGGATCCTCTTTGCCCTCTCTGGGATCCCCGCCCGAACCCCCCGGGGCTGGGGGCTGCCCTTGCTGCTCCTGGCACTGCTCCAGATCCCCGCCGGATGGTTGGCAACGCACCGGGGGGAGATGGAACGCTGGTGGGCTGTCGTGCTTGAGAAACGCGCACCGGAGATGGAAGCCGTGGAGCGAGAGATCGCAAGCTATCTCAGCTTGCAGGGCTGCGGCAACGTGCTCACGGATGACCGGCAAGCTTATCGGATCATCGCCCTCGTCGGCACCGCATGGCCTTTTGTCCTTCCCCCTGATCCGATCTTCGACCTGGCCGTGAGCCAGCCGGCTCGGTTCGTCGCTTACGTTCTCGTCTCGGACACGGAGGATGGATTCCCCACTCCTCTGGAGGCCCGCTACCGCCAGCGCCCTCCCGCCGGATTCCAGCTGGAGATCACCTGGCCCGGGTGGAAGCTCTATCGAAGGGTATATCCTGAGGGGTAAGGACAAGATACCGCATGAACAATTCGTGGTATAACGCATTCATGGAAGCTACGGACGGATCGAAAGGCCCAGCTGGGTGAAAAAAGACTGAAGTCCCACTTGCTCAGGCGCGGGGGCGCGCCGCCAGGCCCGATCCGCCGCTTCTTCGGCCTCCGCCTTCCAGCCCAGCATCGCCAGCGTCACCGCCAGCTCCCGATAGAACAGCCAGACATCCGGGTGATCTCCGGCTACCTGTAAGGCCTGCTGGAAGACAGCCACGGCTCCCTCTAAATCCCCCACTCCTCGCAACGCATATCCCCGCCGCAAGGCTGCCGTGAGGGCGCCGGGGTTGGCCGCTAGAGCCTGCCCGTAAGCCTCCGCCGCCTCTCGGTAAAGCGGCTGCGCCTGCGACCGCTCCAGCGCACAATCCGCGTGGCTCAGGAAAAAGTCCCCGACGGACTGCCAGCCATCCCAGCGGGCCTGCAGCAACGCACTTAGCTGGGCCCGCACGGCCTGGGCCTCGGCCGGCTTCCCCAATTGATCCCGCAAGTAGGCCAAGGCCGCCCAGCCCGTCGAGTGATCCGCCCGTAACTCCACCAGACGGCGGTAGAACCCCTCTGCCCGCTCCAGGGATGTCCGGCGGACCTGGGGATCCGAGGTCACCTCGCTGCGCACCAACAGGAGATCCCCATAGAGCTGATAGGTTTGATCAAAGCGATCGTCCAGCCGCAAAGAACGCTGCAGTTTTCGCTCAGCGGAGTCCAAGTCATTGCGCTGGTATAGATCCACGCTGGCCCACTCATTCCACAGAACTGCGCTGTTCGGGCTAAGCCGGGTCGCCTCCTCATAATACCGACTGGCCTGCTCCACGCAGCGGACGAACTCCGACGACATCTCCGGGAGATGAATGCGCGTCCGACAATAGCGAGGATCCAGCAGGAGATCCGCCCAGCGCCGGTGCATGCGGGCCAAGTTGGCCGTGTGGTCCGTGTTGAGCGGATTCAAATGGCGCGCGCGCTCTAGAACCGCCCGGGTGATCTCTAGAAGATCCCCCCGTGGCAAGCGTACCAACTGCTCCAGGGTGAGGGCCTGAAAGGCTCGCTCAAACGAGACGTCCTGCGGGATCTGCCGGGAGGCCGATTCCGGCGCTCGGGAGGCCTTCTCCAGCAAAGCCCGCCCCAGCCAGAGATGGTAGAAATCCTCCCGGGGTGCATATTCAATGGCCCGCCGGTAGAGCAGGATGGCGACCTCCCACTGCCCCTGTTTGTCCCATGGATCGCCCTGTTTGTAGATCGCATCGGCCCGGATCGGGTTCAGGTTGACGCTCCAGACGAGAAGGGCCGCGGCGATGAACGCCGGGGGGGCCACCAGCAACCCTGGCGCCGTCGACAGATCGCCCGCATCGAGCTCCTCCCGGGAGATCATGAAAGCCAGCAGGAGCAGCACCGCGAAGAGGAAGAGAACCAACCCATCAAACAGGCCCGCCACGCCCTCCGCTAGACGCAGGACATCCTCCACCGTCTGAGGCACGCGGGCGATGATGGCCGCCAGCAGACCGGCATGGATCAGGGTGTATCCCAACCAGCCTCCCAGCGCGGTCAGTCCATACAGCCCCAGGGCCGCCGGCCACTTCGTGGCCGGAAGCCATCCGTGCCGGATCCCCTCAGCCAGCGCCAGCGCCGTACCCAGACCGGCAGTTAGCAGAAACATCACTAAGATAAAGGGAGAGAACCGGTTGCCCTGCAGAGGGAGACGAGTAAGGCTAGTAGCAATAAGGGAAAGGAAATCCAGCCGCTGACCCTGGTTGGCGATGAACTCGTAGGAAAGCAGCCCCAGCATCAGGGCCATCAGCAGGCCGAGGGAAGCCACCATCGGCCACCACGGACGAGCCGGGGAGGGGAGAGGCTCTTCGCGGCGAGGCCGGCGAGAGGCTCCCTTCCGCTTGCGCGAAGAGATCGATGGTTGCGCGGAGGGAGCGCGCGCCGAGACAGACTCCACCAGCCAGTTCTCCCCGAGGACGACGATCAGTGCCGCGAAAGCCCAGAACCAAGTGCGGGTGGAGGCGATGGCGATGCCGAAGTTGATCTCAATGTAATGGGCCAGGACCGCCCCGAGCAGGGCGATCAGCATAAAGCGATGGGGATGCAAGATAGGAGGCTGGCCGGAGGCCCGCAGGGTGGCGAACACCAGATAGACCAAGAGCCCTAGCACCGTCCCTGCAGGGATCGCCACGCCGATGAAGTGCCAGCCAAATCGGAAGGCAAAGAAAAGAGCGGTCACCCCTGCCCCGAGCACCCAGAGAACCAGCAGCAGGATCCAATCCCGGGCTCCGTAGATCAGGTTCAGGCTGCGCAGCCCATAGGCGAACAGCGAGAAGAGCAGCCACTGATAAACCAAGAAGCCCAGCAAGCCCGTGTGGACCAGCGCATCGAACGTCTCATTATGGGAACGGTCCGGTGAGGCGTGACGGGCCTCGTAATATGCTAAATCGGGCGGATAGAACCGGTTATAGGCCACATACATAGACTCCGGCCCATAGCCAATGAGCGGCCGGAGGAAGTTGAAGGGATCCGGACGGCCCTGGGGGTCCTGAATCGGCTCGTGGGGGAGCAACAGCTGGAGAGCGCCCTGCCAGATCAGGACGCGGACCTTGCCGGTGCCGGTCTCGGTCTCGAAGATGTGGCCCAGCCGGCCGATGTAGGGGGATCCCCGGAGAGGCTCCAGCGGCCCGCCGGGGATGTTGAGGAGGACAAGGAAGAGAAACCCGATCACGGAGAGGCCGAGAACGGCAAAAAGCCCCGCCCGCTGACGTCGGATCACCAGCCAGAGCACCAGGAACAGGAACAAACCGCCCATCAGCCCCAGCCATGGGCCTCGGCTGAAGCTGAAGTAGATGGTGGCGGCCTGCACCGTGGCGATGAAGACATAGATCGCTCCCCGCGCCACATCGCTGTTGCGAGGAGGTTCAGTGGTCAGAATGGAATGGAAGGTCTCGGCCAACCGCCCCAGGGTGAACATGAAGGCCATGATGAGATAGGCGGCCACGAAGATGGCATTCCCCATGTGGGAGGCCACCCGGCTGGTGACGTCGCCGCCCCAGGGCAGGGGATCCAGTCGGTAGCGCTGGATCAGGCCATAGACCGCCACAGGCAGGCTGGTCAGCACCATCGTGAGGGCCAATCGCTCGAACTGGGCCCGGGTGCGCAAGGCCCCCAGAAGGCTGAAGAAGATCACCAGATAGGCCAACCAGCTGTAAGCGCCCTGCAGCCGCTGGTATGAACCAAAGAAGCTAGTGTAAGGAACCAGAGAGAAGAGACTCGCCAGCAGGTAGACCACCGCCGAAGCCAGGGCGGGGAGGACCAAAGGAGTTCGCCCAGAGAAGCCAAGAGCCTGGGCGAGAGGGATCCGCTGCCCCCGGGCTTCGACCAGCTTGATGAACCAGGCCGCCGCCATCACCAAGGCGATGGAGCGCACCAGGGTGAGCTTGTCCGGCTCGAAGACCCGACTGGTGTAGATGTTGAAGAACAGGGGGGCGATGGCCACCGCCATCAACCACCCGGCCTCCAGAACCCGATCGCACCACCGGCTCAGCCGCGTCGGCATTCCCGCCACCACTCCCATGTTTGTCGCAGGCCCTCATCCAGGGTAACACGGGCCTCAAAGTCCAGCAAAGTCCTCGCCCGCGAGGTATCTGGAACCCGCCGGGGGGTTTCTTCAAAATCGGGGCCGTAGACCTCTGGGAGCGACAAGGACCGGATCGGCACCAGGCGCCCCGTGATCGCCCGCACTTTCTCCGCCAACTCCCGGATGGAGATCTCTTCCGCCCGCCCAATGTTGAAGATGCTGCCGGCGGCCACCGGGAAGAACCCGGCCCGCATAGTTCCCTCCACCGCGTCCTCCACGTAGATGAAGGAGCGGGTTTGGCGCCCGTCCCCATATACTGTCAATGGCTCCCCCCGCAGGGCCTGATCCATGAAGCGGGCGATCACATAGCCGTAGCCCTCCGGATCTGCCCGCGGGCCGTAGACGTTGAAATAGCGGACGATGCTGACTCGCAGACCCCGGCGAGCCCATGTCATCGCCAGGTGTTCATCCAGGAGCTTGCTCACGGCATAGATCCACCGGGGAGCCGTCGGCGGGCCCAACCGCAGGTCATCCTCCTCCACCGCCGGCCAGCGGACACCCTTGCCGTAAACCTCCGAGGAGGAGGCCAGACAAACCGGGAGCCCGCGCTCAGCGCAGGCCCTGAGGACCATTTCTGTGCCCCAGATGTTCACCCGCATGGTTTGCAGGGGATCCGCCAGCACCCGCGGCACCCCCACCACGGCTGCCAGGTGGAACACCCACTCCGCGCCCTCAAGGGCGTGGCGGAGGGCAACGGGGTCCGTGACGTCGCCGATGAGGAGACGAAGGCGCGGGTGATCCCGAACCGCTTGCAGGTTCTCCAGGCCCCCTCCGCTCAGATTGTCCAGAACGATGACCAAATGACCTTCCTGGAGGAGGCGCTCCACGAGGTGAGAGCCGATGAAACCTGCACCGCCGGTCACCAGGACCCGCATAATCAGTCCACCCGGATCGGATTGGTCAGGATCCAGAGGCGGCCGCGGCGATAGACCTCCACGCGATAGATCCCAGGATCAGCGCTAAGGTGCTGGAAGCGTTGCCCACGTCCGCGGGCCACCACCCCGCTCCCAAAGCGAATCAGGCGGAACTCTCCCGGCAGCGGGGCGCTGGCCTCGAACCGGACCGCCCCTGCCCGCCGTAGGGTCTCCCCCATAGTGGCTTGGCGATGGCCGCTGCGGGCCTCGAAGCGGAACCCCCGGGAGGACCCCAAAAGATCGTTGGCCACCCAGGCCCGACCGGCCTGCAGGGCCACCCGGATCACCTCCCAGTCCGCCCCCGGATCGCGCGAGAGGTGCTGATCCAGCAACAGATGGGTGTTGACCGCGCGGAACAGCCATTCATAAGGGAAGAGGGTGCGGCGCAGAGGGCCGAGAGTGTAGGTATGGCCGTGGGCGTCCGCCCCGCCGATGGCCACCGCCGGGATCCCCTGGAGCCAGAGCTGCTCCCACCAGCGCAGGGTCTCGGGGAACGGCCCCCGCAGGAAGCGCGTGGGGAAGAGGGCGTAATAGGGCGCATGCAAGGGGGTGCGGAGACGAGCTTTGAACTCACTCATGGTGTTCCACACTTCCAGTCCTGTGAACCCGGAGACCTCCCGATCCACCCATGGCAGGGGAGGCTCTCCCATCCAGCGCTGCAGCCATCCTGGGGAATGCTCCGCCGGATGCGCGAGGAAGATCAAGGCGCCCTGCTCCCGGGCGGCGTCGATGAGGGCCTGGGGGAAGGCAGCCAGCGGAGCCAGTTCCCGCTGGAGGCCGAGGATCAGGGCATGGTTGACCTGGGGATGGCGACATGGGTCGTGGACCTCCTCGCCGACCAGAAGCAGGACTCCTCGATAGTATCCCTGGAGTCCCTTCACCCAGACGTTGTGATCCGTCACCGCCACCCCGTTTAGACCGGCCTGCGCCGCCGCCTCTGCGACTCGGCGATGGGTGGCCGTCCCATCGGAGAACCGCGTGTGGCTGTGAAAGTTACCAACCCACTCGATCAACGTCGCCCTCCATGTCCCAAAATCACCGAGAGGAAGCGTAACCTGAGTTACTGCGGGCCGCAAAGTCCCACGAGGAGGAATCAGACTTCCGGTGGATGATCTCCGTGATGTGTTACAATGAGAGCGAGCTGGGCACGACAAGGCGATCCGAACCACAGCGCTTAACCGCAGAGGAGGTGCTTCGATGGAATGGATCACCATTGGCGTTCCCATCCTGGTAGCCGCTGTGGCCCTACTCTCCTCCGCCATCCGCATCCTGCCCGAATGGGAACGGGGTGTGGTCCTCCGGCTGGGGCGCTACTACGCAACCAAGGGTCCGGGCCTGTTCTTCGTCATTCCAATCATTGACCGGGTGATCGGGGTGAACCTGCGCCTGATGAATCTCGACGTGCCGCCCCAGGAGGCCATCACCCGGGACAACGTCACGGTGAAAGTGAACGCGGTGGTCTTCTACCGGGTCATCGATCCGGCGAAGGCCATCACCCAGGTGGAGGACTTCAAGGCGGCCACCTGGAACCTGGCCCAGACCACGCTGCGCAGCGTCCTGGGCCAATCGGAGCTGGACGAACTGCTTGCCCATCGGGACAAGGTGAACGCGCACCTGCGACAGATCCTCGACGAGGCGACGGACTCGTGGGGGATCAAGGTGGTGATGGTGGAGGTGAAGGACGTGGAGCTCCCGCAGGGGATGCAGCGGGCGATGGCCCGCCAGGCGGAGGCGGAGCGGGAGAAGCGGGCAAAGATCATCCACGCGGAGGGGGAGTATCAGGCAGCCAAGACCCTGGTGGAGGCCGCCCGCATGATCGCCTCCGAACCCGCTGCCCTCCAGCTCCGCTACCTGCAAACCCTTATGGAGATCTCCGTGGAGAAGAACTCCACCATTATCTTCCCGGTCCCGGTGGACACGCTCCAGCTCTTCCTGGGCAACCTCCACCGGCCGGCATCGGGGTAGCCTCCACGAGCGCCTCACCCCCGAGGGCTCGGGAAGGATGCGGGATGTATCAGCGGCAGGTGCAGCGGGTGCTGTGGATCGTCCTGGCCGCAAACTTGCTGGTGGCCGCGGCGAAGCTGTTCATCGGGCTGCGGGCGGGGGCGCTGAGCGCCCTGGCCGATGCCTTCCACAGCGGCCTGGACGCCTCGGCGAACATCATCGGGCTGGTGGGGATCGCCATCGCTTCCCGCCCGCCGGACCGCAATCATCCCTACGGCCATCGGAAATACGAGGCCATCGCGGCGATGATCCTGGGCCTCTTCCTGCTCCTCGCCTCGCTGGAGGTGATCCAGGGGATGGTCGAGCGGCTGCTGATCGGCGGGCAGCCAGAGGTCAGCGGGCCGTTATTCCTCCTGATGCTGGCCACCCTGCCGGTGAACCTGGCCATCTCGCGCTATGAAGCCCGCCAGGGGGAACGGCTGCGCAGCAGCATCCTGATGGCCGACGCGCTGCACACCCGCACCGACGTCTTCGTAACCCTCTCCGTCCTGGCCAGCCTGGCCGCCGCCCGCCTGGGGATCCCATGGCTGGACCCTCTGGTGGCGCTGGGGGTGGTAGGGGTGATCCTGATCGCCGGGCTTCGGATCCTCCGGTCCACCGCCCTGGTGCTGACCGACAGCGCGGCCGTCGATCCCGAGGAGGTCGAGCGGGTGGCCCGCTCCGTTCCGGGCGTGCGGGCGATCCATAAGGTGCGCAGCCGGGGGACTCCCGACGCGACGTATGTGGATCTGCACCTGAGGGTGGATCCGGCGATGAGCACGGAGCAGGCCCACGCCATTGCCACGGAGGTGGAGGAACGCCTGAAAGCGGAGATCCCCGGCGTGGTCGACGCGGTCGTGCACGTCGAGCCGGGGCGCCTGCCTCCAGCCTCGGAGTGGGAGGCCCTGAGCGTGAGGATCCGGAGCCTGGCGGATGGGCTGGGCCTGGGCGTGCATGAGCTTCACGGCGTGGAAACACCCGAGGGCTATCACATCGGCCTCCACGTGGAGGTGGATGAGGACCTGTCCGTGGAGGAGGCGCACGCGCGGGTCACGGAGCTGGAGCGGCGGGCCCGGGAAGGGTTCCCCCGGCTGCTTTCGGTGACCACCCACATCGAACCGCGCTCCCGTCCGCCGCGGCAGGCCGGCCGGGAGATCCCGGCGGAGCTGGAGGCGGCCGCCCGGGAGGCCATCGAGCGGGTCTTCGGAGCCGGATCGTGCCGGGAGGTGTATCTTTACGCCCATGAGGGCGGTTACGATCTGGCCCTCACCTGCCAGACCGGCGGAGAGATGTCCGTGGTGGAGGCCCATCGACGGGCCGAGGAAGTGGAAAGCCTCCTGCGCGGGCGCTTCCCGGAGCTCCAGCACGTGATCATCCATGTGGAACCCGCCGGATCGCCTCTGGAGGGCGCCCGCGGAGAACCCTCAGGGGGAGGAGGATGATCTTCAGGGCCTCGATCCCGGAGATCCGCGAGCTCTTGCAGAAACCCTTCCAGGTCTACCCGGTCGCCCGGCTGGGTGGCATCCAGGTTTACGTCTACCGCTCCCACGGGGAGGTCCAGAAGCATCGCCACCCGGAGTTCGACGAAGTCTTCATGGTCTATGAAGGGCTGGTGACCTTCGGGATCGGGGGGGAGGAGTTCACCCTGAGGCCCGATGAGCTGCTTTGGATCCCCCGGGGGATGGCGCACTGGTCCGGCTCCCGCCTGCCCTCCATGGTCCTCCTGTTCCGACGGGATGAGGAGCCGTTGCGCTGGAATGGGGACTTCCGGATCCGGGAGGGGCCCGGGGAGCGGCCCGTCATCGTGCGCATCCACGAGGCCCTCCAGGACGCCCCGCCCGGTTCCTCACGGTTCCTGCTGGAGGCCAGCGGGGTGCGGTATCTGGCGGTTCGGACCCGGGAGGGCTCCATGGAGTGGGAGGCCCGGGGCCCGGCGCTCCTGCTGCTGTTGCGCGGCGAGCTGACCCTGGAAGGCAAGGGGCCCGGCTTTACGGAGCCAGCCCAAGGCATCCTAATGCCCGGGGAGCTTGTGATTCTCCCCCAAGGCATGTGCGGGCGCTGGGAGAGCGATCGCCCGGCGGTGCTGCTGTGGGCTGAGAGCGTAGAGCACCTATAGGCAAGGGGGAACAGGTTTCGCGCGATGGGCCTTCGCCGATGGATTCGGGCTCTCGGACAGATCTCTGGGGCGCTGGTCTTCACCGCCCTGATCGCAGTATGGGTTGCCTGGCCTGTCGAGACCCAGACAGCACAGGCGTGGCAGGTGGGCCAAGCAGCCCCCCAGACCCTCTTCGCCCCCTATGAGCTGAGCTATCCCAGCGCCATCCTCACGGAGCGGGCCCGCGAGGAGGCCGCCACGCGAATCACCCCCATCTACACCGGCCCGGATCCGCGGATCGCCCGACGGCAGGTGGAGGCCCTCCGGCAAACCCTGGAGACCATCCGTCGGATCCGGGAGGAAGCGCAGCCCCTGCAGGAGCGGGCCCGCTGGCTGGAGGAAGCGCTCCGAGGCCACGCGCTCTTGCCGGCGCAGCGCCAGCGCCTGCTGACCCTGGAGGCCGCCCGCTGGGAGATGATCGCTGGGGAAGCGCTGGCGCTGCTGGACCAGGTGATGCGCGAGTCGATCCGGGAGGACGAAGTGGCTGGAGTGATCCGGCAGCTGCCCCGCCGCATCAGCGCGCGTCTGAGCGAGGAGGAGGCAGAGCTGGTGGCTGCGCTGGTTACCCCATGGATCGTCCCCAACAGCATGCTGGATCTAGAGGCCACAGAGGCCGCACGTCGCCAAGCCCGGGAGGGCATCCCACCCCAGATCCGAAGGATCCGCGCGGGGGAAGCCATCGTCCGGCAAGGGGATGTCCTGGACGCGCTGACCATGGAGGCCCTCCGGCAGTATGGGCTCATCCCCACCCCAACGCCATGGCCCTTGCCCCTCGCCCGGGGGGTCCTCGCCGCCTTGGGGGCCGGCGGGTTGTGGTGGATCCTGGGACGGGTCACGCCGGAGATCGGCAGACGTCCCCCGCGCCTGCTGGCTCTGGCTGGGCTCTTTCTTCTGTTCCTCGGCGGGGCCCGGCTGCTGCGGGCCTCTGCCCCGGACTGGATGTGGTCCTTCCCCACCGCCGCGCTAGGGATGTTGCTGGCTGCCAGTATGGGGACAGTGCCTGCCATGCTGTTCAGCGCGATCGGGTCAATGTGGTTCGGCCTGATCGCTGACCGGACGCCAGCCTTCCTGATCGCCTCCCTGTTGGCCAACTGGGTGGCGATCCTGATCCTGCATCGCCCGGAGCGCTTCCAGGCCTTGCTCGTGGCCGGGCTCAGCGCAGGGACGATCACTGGGTTGATTGGGGTCGTCGCGATGGCCGAGGGCGGCGCCTTTTATCCCCTGGAGGCATTGCGGGTGGGGGGGATGGGGCTGCTGGCGGGGGTGCTCTCCACCACCTTGGCCTTGCTGGGGTTCATTGTCCTGGGGGTTTTCTTCGACGTCACCACCCCGCTCCATCTGCTGGAGCTGGCCCGTCCCACCCATCCGCTGCTGCACCAGCTGATGATCCGCGCCCCTGGCACCTATCATCACACTCTGATGGTCGCCAACCTGGCGGAGCAGGCCGCCCTGCGCATCGGGGCGGATCCGTTGCTGGCGCGCGTGGGGGCCCTGTATCATGACATCGGGAAGATGGTCCGCCCCCATCTCTTCGTCGAGAACCAAGTGGATGGGGACAACCCCCATGAGCGAATGGATCCCCACGAGAGCGCCGAGGCGATCGTGCGCCATGTGACGGACGGCCTGGCCCTGGCCCGACGGCACCGGCTGCCCCGGCGGATCCGGGCCTTCATCCAGGAGCACCATGGCACCCTCTGCGTGACCATCCCGTATCACCGGGCGGTCCAGGAGGCGAAGGACCCGGAGACGGTGGATCGGGCGGCGTTCTGCTACCGCGGGCCGCGCCCGCAGAGCAAGGAGACCGCTATTGTGATGCTGGCCGACGGTTGCGAGGCCGCCGTCCGCGCGGCGCGGCCGAAAGATCCCCAAGAGCTGATCCGCATCTTGGACCGCGTGTTCCAGGAGCGCATCCAGTCGGGCCAGCTGGATGATGCCCCCCTGACCATGCAGGAGCTGCAGCGGATCCGGGAGGTCTTCCTGCAGGTTCTGCGAGGGATGTTTCATCCTCGCTTGATCTATGCGGAGGTCCCGGGACGGCGAGAGGAGGGATCGGCATCGTGAAGCGCCTTCGATCCGCCGGGATGGAATCCACGCGCGCGGAGATCGTGGTCCGGGCCCCACGGGCCTATCAGGCCCCGGGGCGTCTGGCCGGGATCCGGCGGGCCGCCCGAGCGGTCCTTCAGGACCATGGCCTGGAGGGGAAGGCGACGCTGACCGTGGTCCTCACCGATGAGGAGCGCATCCGGGCGCTTAACCGGCGTTACCGGGGTGTGGATGCGCCCACGGATGTGCTGGCCTTCCCGATGGATCTGGAGCTCCGGCCCGGAGTCCGGCACCTGGGCGACATCGTGATCGCGTTCCCGTATGCGGCCCGCCAGGCGGAGCGGGAGGGGCATCCCCTGGAGGGGGAGCTGGCGCTGCTGGTGGTGCACGGCGCCCTGCATCTTTTGGGCTACGACCACGATACGCCCGCTGCCCGGCACCGGATGTGGGCCCGCCAGCGGGCGATCCTGGAACGCCTGGGCTTTCCGGACGTCGCCCCCTGAATGGAAGGCGGTTGCTGGGCCCGCCCGGCACACCTATAATTCAGCCCGGCCGCCCGGAGCAGCCGGGGGGTTCCGGAAAGCATTCCAAACGAGGGAGCGAACGATCCGTGTGGAATCCGATCGATGCGCTGTTGGGGTTGTTCTCCCTGGACATCGGCATCGATCT
>JAGHYO010000031.1 GCA_017743605.1 Thermoflexus sp.
AACACGGGACTATTATAGCACCAGAGGGGAACTGCTGACAAGACCATGACCTGCTTTCTGTCCACTTGGTTCAAGCGAACCTCCTCCGCGGCCAGATATGCTGCGCCATCGGCATTGGGAGCTAAAGATCACTTGGAGCGTTAGGGGTACGTGATGGAGATCTGGATCCTGGATCCTTGCGGGACATGGGAGCGGCGGGCCTGGGCAGACGGATGGGCTCAGCATAGCCAGCACCGGATCCGCCGGCTCGCCCTCCCTCCAGATCCGCGCCCACCAGACCCTGCTCGCGGGCGGGCCCGGGCCCTCGCCCTCGCCCGTCGCATCCGCCGCGCCCTCACCGGGTCCGCCGCCCCGGATCCCACCCGCCAGCCCGCTGGCCGGCCCCATCTCCTCCTAATTTTAGACGGCCTGGACGTCGCTGCCTTCCAGGAGGCGACGGCCGATCTTCTGGGAGAGGTCCCCCTCTGGATCTACTGGCACGACAGCCAGCTTGGGCGGCATCGATCTGACCCCGATTGCGCAGCCTCGGAGACAGCGGCTGCCCGCGTCGCGGACCGCCTCCTCTTCAACGCAGAGGGACACCGTCGACGATTCCTGGCCGCTCTGCGGGCCCTTGACCCGGCCGTTGCATCCGTCGCGGCGATCCGTTCCACCACGCTCCCGCCTGGCTTCGTTCCCCCTCCCTCGCCTCCCTGGCCAGCCCCTCCCGAGGCCACGGGATGGTTCCTCTGGATCTTTCGGGGCGACATCGAGGCCCTTGACCGTCTGGCTGACGCTCTGGAGCCCGCAACGGCGAAAGGGATCGACTTCCGTCTGATCGCGCTGAGCGAAGATCCGCCCCGGGCAGCCCGCCGCCTCGAACATCTTTCTCAACCCTTGAGGGCCCGTCTGCTGGGGATCCTGCACCCGGAGGACCCTGAGGTCAATCGGTGGGCCGCCCGCAGCCACGCTCTCTTAGAGACCGACCCGGAGACCCGCTCCCCCATTTGGACCATGGCCTTCGCCGCCCGGGGAATCCCTCCGTGGGCTTCTGAGGGATCTGTGCTGGCGGAGCTGCTGCCCTATCTGCCCACGTGGCGAGATGGGAACGATCTGGCGGAGTGGATTGAGGCGGAACGAGAGGGCTCCGCGTGGAGCTTATCCCGGATCCCCACCCGCCGGTTTGCCTTCTGGCTGGAAGCCCTGCAGGCCTACGCGTGGTCTGCTATCGCCGCCCGTTATGATGCGTCCATGGCCGGTGGAGAGGCCGAAGGCGTGCCCTGATCGCCCGCCCTGCGTTCCGCCCACCACGCGCGGAGGGCGATCCACAACCGGGCCATCGGGCTTAGGGCGGCGCGGCGGGTGAACACGTCGTAGCCATTGCGCTCGATGGCCCCGAGGATCCCCTGATAGAGCTCGGCGGCGGCGCGGATGGCCACCCGCCCCTGCGGGAAGAGCCAGCGCAGGCCGGGGAGGGCGGCAGCGTAGAGACGCCGCGCCCGCATGATCTGGAAATGCATGAAAGCCCGCCACCGGGAATCCACCCGACCCTCCGCGATCTGCGCCTCTGAGATCCCAAAGGCCCGCAGCTCCTCCCGAGGCAGATATAGCCGACCTGCCCGCCAGTCCTCCCCCACATCCCGCAGGATGTTCGTGAGCTGCAGAGCCACCCCCAACCGGACGGCGTAGGGGATGGCCGAGGAGTCTGTGTAGCCAATGATAGCCAAGCTCATCAGTCCCACCGTCGAAGCCACCCCGTAGCAGTAGGCCGCCAGCTCCGCGAAGGTCTCATAGGGACGTGGATCTAAGTCCCGGGCCACGCCGTCCAGGAACTGCTCCACATAGCCACGGGGGATGCGATAGCGCCTTCGGGCATCGGCCCAGGCCACCAGCACCGGCTCGTCCGCCGGAGGCTGAGGGGAGAGGGCGAGGACCCGCCACTGTGCCAGAGCGGCCCTGGGCTCGGCCCGCGGCGCATCCACCAGGTCATCTGTCACCCGGCAGAAGGCATAGAGGGCCCGCACAGCCCGCCGCTTCTCCGGCGTCAGCAGGGACGAGGCCAGGGCAAAGGACCGGCTATAGCGCTGGATGATCCCCTCGCAGACCGCATATGCCCAATCGACATCCGCCGCCATCGGCGCGGCCTCTAGGGCCTCCGAGCTGACCGCCTGGTATGCCCATGTCACAAGGCGATGCTCCCATTCCGCCCAGGACTCCCCTCGCATCTACCCCTTACCTCCCAGATGGTGCGCGGGGAGCGTAGCACTTTGTCTATATTTTGTCAATATTTTGTCTTGAATTTTGTCTTGAAATTCTTGACAAAATATAGGGACCTTGATAGGGTGGGAAAGGGTGCGCCAGAGGAACGGATCCCGCCGGTTCCTAGGGGGGCGCCCTCGCACGGTAGGGGGACCCGTTCCCTGGGGAAATTCGCGAAAAGGAGCACATCAAAAATGGGAACGCCGGAGATTGTGGTGATCGGGGCAGGTGTGGGCGGGATTGCTCTTGCCGCCCGACTGGCCCGACAGGGAGCACGCGTGACCGTGTTCGAGAAGAACGATGGTCCCGGAGGTCGTTGCGACCGCTGGGTGTGGGAGGGCCATCGTTTCGATACGGGGCCTACGCTGTTGTTGATGCCAGAGATCTTCGCCGAGACCTACGCCGAGCTGGGAGAGCGGCTGGAGGATCATCTCGCGCTGCAGCGGGTAAACCCTACCTACCTCGTGTACTTCGAAGATGGAACGGTCTTGCAGATGACGGCCGATCTGCCGACAATGCGGGATCAGCTGGAGGCCCTCGAGCCGGGCAGCTTCACGGCCTTTCTGCGTTACCTGGCCGATGGCCATCGTTTCTACCAAGTCGCTCGGCGGGAGTTCATCGGACGCAATTTCCGCCATTGGTGGGAATACTTCAGCCCCGCCCGCCTGCCGCTTCTCATGCAGCTGCGAGCCCTCACGACCCATTATCGGGACATGGGGCGCTATTTCCGGGACCCGCGGCTGCGAGCGGCCTTCACGTTCCAGGACATGTATCTGGGCCTCAGCCCCTTTGAGGCCCCTGCCACCTACGCGCTGCTGGCGGCCTCCGAGCTGACCCAGGGAGTGTGGTTCCCCCAGGGAGGGATGTATCGGGTTGTAGAATCCTTGGTAGCCATCGCCGAGGGCCACGGCGTCCGTTTCCACTACCACACCCCGGTAGCGGCCATTGAGGTGGACGGAGACCGCGCCACGGGGATCCGACTGGAGAACGGCGAGCGGGTGCGAGCTGACCTCGTTGTTGCCAACGCCGATCTCCCCTACGTGTATCGCTGCCTGCTCCCCCCAGGGCCGGAAACGGAGGCGCTGGCTCGACTTCGCTACACATGCTCTGCGATCACCTTCTACTGGGGGCTCCGGGAGCCGCTGCCCACGCTGTGGGCCCACAACGTGTTCCTGGCTGGGGACTATCGAGGGAGCTTCGAGCAGATCTTCCAACGCCTCCAGCTGCCAGAGGTTCCCAGCTTCTACGTGCACGCCCCGGCCCGCCTCGATCCAGACGCTGCTCCGCCCGGGGAGGACACAGTGATGGTCCTGGTGCCCACCGGGCATCTGCTCGCGGACGGACAGGCAGCAGAGGACCTGGAGGCCGCGGTGGAGCGCTCCCGGACCGCGGTGGAGGAGCACCTGGCCCGGTTCCTGGGACGGCCGCTGGGGCCGCTTCGGAAGTTCGAGCGGGTGTACACGCCGCGCACGTGGCAAACGCGATATCATTTGGAGCGCGGGTCTGCCTTCGGCTTGAGCCACACGTTCACCCAGGTGGGCTACCTGCGCCCGGCGAACCGCCATCTGCGCTACCGCAACCTCTACTTTGTGGGCGCCAGCACGCATCCAGGGACAGGGTTACCGATCGTGTTGCTGTCGGCTCGGTTAACGGCTCAGCGCATCGTCGAGGAATGGGCAGCATGGTTTGCGGCGCGCCGCCATCCAGTGCTGACGACCTCGACGGCCGGGTGAAGGAAAGGGGATCCGATGGAGGACGCCGATCGAATCCCGACCTACAATCTCCGCGCGGTGGTGCGCAAGACCGGGATTCGCCCGGACACGCTGCGGGCGTGGGAGCGGCGTTACGGGCTGCCGCATCCCCACCGCACCCGCGGCGGGCATCGTCTTTACTCGCGCCGGGACATTGACATCATCCGCTGGTTAATGGCCCGGGAGGCCGAGGGGATGCGGATCGGCCAGGCCGTTGCCCTCTGGCGCGCCCTGGAGGCCGAGGGCCGAGACCCCCTCATGGCCCGACCCACCCGTCCTGCCCCGGACCCGCTGGCCGCTCTCCGGAGCTCCTGGATCGAAGCATGCTTGCGCTTCGATGAGGAAGAAGCGGATCGAATCCTGAGCGAGGCCTTCGCTCTGCACCCAGTGGAGCAGGTGTGCTGCGAGGTCATCCAAGCCGGGCTCGAGGCGATCAACGATCGATGGTATCGAGGGGAAGCTACTGCTCAACATGGGCACTTCGCCTCGGCGCTGGTGATGCGTCGGCTCAACGCCCTCATTGCGGCTGCCCCGCCCCCCATTCGTCCCCAGCGGATCCTGATCGGCTGTCCACCGGAGGAGTCACACGCCCCGCCTGCCCTTCTCCTTACCCTGCTCCTGCGGCGCCGAGGATGGGAGGTGGTCTATCTGGGACCAGACATCCCCTTATGGCGCTTGGAGGAGGCCCTGGCGGCTATCCGCCCTCACCTAGTGGTGCTGCTGGCTCAGATGCTTCCCACCGCGGCCACCCTGGCTGACGCTGCGGAGGTGGTGGCCCGACAGAGGATCCCCCTGGCCTATGGCGGGCGGATCTTCCAGCGGCCGAGGCTGGGGGACGCCATCTCGGGCGTCTTCCTCGGCACCACGTGGGAGGAGGCCATTATCCGAGCCGAGGCCCTGGTGGCCCTCAAATGTCCTATCCCGCCGCCGGCACCGCTCCCTGAGGCCTTCCGCCGGGCCCTCCAGGCCTACCGCGCCATCCGGCCCCAGCTCGAGCTGGAGATCTGGCAAGCCTGCGGGACGGTGCAAGCCTTGGTGGAATCCCTAAATTTAGGGCCTATGGCTCCTCCGCGGATCCTGGAGGCCGCTCTACGGCTCGGCCGGCCGGAGATGGTGGCCGAGGAATGGCAATGGGCGGCCGGCTTGCTGTGCCACCACGGCTGGTCAGCCGCCCCTCTGGCCGAGCTGGCCCGCGCCTACGCCAGGGCCCTGCGCCGCCTCCTGAGCGGAGAGCCGGCTGTCCTCCAACTTGCAGACACCTTAGAGGCCTGTGCGGCCTCCCTGGAGGGATCCGGATGCGGTTCCGACACGCCTTCACTGTGAACGCGCCTATCGAACGAGTGGCGGCCTTCCATAGCGATCCCATCGCCCTGGCCCGTCTGACGCCGCCTCCGCTATCGATCCGCTGGATCCATCGCGAGCCGATTGCCGAGGGCGCGCGGGCCCGCTTTGTGCTACGGTGGGGCCCCATCGCTATCCTCTGGGAGGCCCTGCATCGGGAGGTCTCCGCAACGGGCTTCGTGGATGAGCAGGTGGAGGGACCGTTCCGAAGGTGGGTCCATCGCCACTGCTTCCAGGAGATCGCCCCGGGGGTGACCGAGATCATCGATGAGATCGAGGCGGCGCTGCCGCAGCATCCCCTCCGGGCGCTGGTAGCCTTGGCGATCTGGCTGGGGCTTCCCCTTCTCTTCGCCTACCGCGCCCGGGCCACCCGCCGCGCACTCCATGCCGCTGCGTACAAGGAGAAGCTCCCATGGGCGTAGTCGTGATCGGAGCAGGCATCGGCGGGCTGACGACCGCCGCCCTCCTCGCTCACGATGGGATGAAAGTAGAGGTGCTGGAGGCTCATACCGACCCGGGCGGGTGCGCAGCCACCTTCGCTGATCGAGGCTTCCGCTTCGATGCCGGGGCGACGCTGGCCGCCGGGTTCGCTCCGGGGATGCCCACGGCGATCCTGGGAGAACGGCTGGGGATCTCGTGGGGCACCCACCCAGAACCCCTTGCTATGCAGGTCCACTTGCCGGATGGAACGACGATCTCGCGCTGGACGGATCGAGAGCGATGGCAGGCAGAGCGGCGAGCGCACTTCGGCGAGGGAGGGGAACGCTTCTGGACATGGCAAGAGCAAACGGCCCAAGCGCTTTGGGATCTGGCCCAAGGGGGTCTTCCCTGGCCGCCTCAGGATGCCGGCGAGGGATGGGCCCTCTTTCGAAGGGCAACCGCTTGGCTGCGACAGCATCCGAGGACATGGGGCTCCCTGATTCAGGACGCCTTTCGCCCGGTGGGGGCGCGGCTGCCTGACGGAGGGCGACTGCGTTTGTTTGTAGATGCCCAGTTGATAATCAGCGCCCAGGCCTCCGCAGCGCAGGCCAACGCCCTCTATGGAGCGATCGCCCTGGACCTTCCCCACACCGGCGTCGGGACAATGCCCGGCGGCATCGGGGCGATTGCGGAGCGGCTGGTGGAGGCCGTACAGCGGGCTGGAGGGCGCGTGTGCTTCGGCCAGGAGGTGCGACGGGTCCGGCGCTTCGGGCCCCACACCTTCCGCGTGGAGACAGGAGATGGCGAGGCAGTGGAGGCCGAGGGAGTGATCTTCAACATGCCCCCCCCCAACGCGGCCATCTTGTTGAGGGACGAGGCGCCATCTGCCCTGCGCCGCCTCCTAGAGGTCCCCTCTGATGGTTGGGGCGCCTTTATGGCCTACCTAGGGGTGCCAGAGCACCTGATCCCCCCGAGCCTGCCGCTCCATCACCAGATCCTGACGGGGCACGAGCTCGTCGAGGGAGGGATGATCTTCCTCACCCTCAGCCCGCCGTGGGATCCCACCCGCGCCCCGCCCGGTTTTCGATGCGTCACCATCAGCACCCACACGGACCTGGCGTCCTGGTGGGAGGCGCTGGCCCGCGGCCCGCAAGCCTACGCGGCCCGGAAGGCTGAGCTCACAAAGCGAGTGCTCCAAGCCGCCCGCCGTTTGCTCCCTGAGCTGCCGGTGGCCGAGGCGGAGTGGCCGGAGGGATGGGTCCTTCGGACCGCCACGCCGGTCACCTTCCATCAGTTCACCCGCCGCGCCCGGGGATGGGTGGCTGGCTTCCCCCAGACCTCCCTATGGCGATATGTCAGCCCTCGCCTGGCCCCCGGGCTATGGCTGGTCGGAGACACCATCTTCCCTGGCCCCTCAATCCCCGCGGTGATCCTCGGGGCGATACGCGTGACCCAGCAAGTGCAACGCGCGGCAGCCTCCACTGGCCGCCGGCCCCTTAGGAATCGCCCAGTCTATCGCTCCCAACGCTCTGGAGGTTCGATCTGATGAACGCCCTAAGCATTCTGGAGAATTTCTATCGTAGGATCATGCCCAGCTATCCCCCGCAGGGGGAGACCCTGATCACCCGGGTCCAGCCAGAGGCCTGGCGGCAGCTCGCCTTCCGCTCGACGCTCTCGGTGGAGGCGATGACCCAGATCAGCCATATCATCGAAGATCAGGCGATGCAGCATCCTCGACCCGTCTGCTTTCACGTCTCATTCCAGGCCCTCTCGCGCTTTCTTCCCCAGCAGGAGCGTTACCGGAGGCTGGCGCCTCGGGTGGAGCGGCTTTTGCTGTATGGAGCCTTCGACATCCCAGACCCTGAGGAAGCGCGGATCGGCCCGAACGTGATCCTCGTCAACACCGAGGGAACGGCCCTCGTTTCCTACTGGTTTGTCATCGCGTATGGGCCCGGGCTCTCGATGTGCCTGCTCGCCCAGGAGATCCCGGCGCTGGACGGCCAGGGCCGCTTCTACGAGGGTTTCTACACCTTCGAGCCCGCCGTGGCCTATGAGGTCCTCTCGATGCTCCACATGGCCTTTCCGAGCCAAGCGCCCGCACCAGCACAGTTTGAGGAGCTCTGATGGGGAATATAGCCCTCTGGTGGGTTCGGCGGGATTTGCGCCTCCACGACGCCCCGGCCCTGCGTGCCGCCCTGAAGGTGTCGGCCGCAGTGGTCCCGGTCTTCATCCTCGACCCTACCCTTGCGCGGGCTCCCGGAGCGGCGGCCCGGCGTCGGTTTCTCATCGGCGGCCTGCGGGCCCTGGACGCGGCGCTGCGGACCCGCGGGAGCTATCTGGTGGTCCGCGAGGGACCCCCCCTTGAAGTCTTAGAGGGCCTGATGACCGAGGCCGGGGCGTCGGCGATCTTCGCCGAGCGGGACCTCACCCCTTACGCTCGACGTCGGGATGAGATGGTGGCCCGTCGGCTCCCCCTGCACCTCATAGGTCACCCCACCGTACACCCACCCGAGGCACTGGTCCGCCCGAACGGAGCCGCCTATCGGGTCTTCGGGGCCTTCCGCCGCGCCTGGCAAGCGCTCCCGCTTCCCTCAACCCTGCCCCCCCCAGAGCAGCCCCTGGCGACACCGGACGGCCTGTTCTCGCTCCTGCACGTCGAAGATGGGGAGACGAAGACGCAGAATAACGAGGAGGAGTTCCCTCCGGGGGAGGCAGAGGCGCTGCGGCGGCTGCGAGCCTTCACCGATGGACCGGAGGCGCCGATCTACCGCTACGCCTGGGAGCGGGATCGTCTGGATCGTGAGGGAACAGCCAAGCTTTCTCCTTACTTCCGGTTCGGGATGCTTTCCCCACGCGCGGCGGCAGCAGCCGCCGTCACGGCGCTGGAGAAGGCCCCTGACGCAGAGAGTCAACAGAGCGTCCGATCATGGCTGCAGGAGCTGATCTGGCGGGACTTCTTCCACGTACTGTTCGCCCACGAGCCGACATTGCGCCAACGGAGCCTGTATCCCTTCGGCGAACGCATCCCATGGCGCTCAGATCCCGAGGGCTTTGCGGCTTGGGCGGAAGGGCGCACTGGTTATCCCCTGGTGGACGCCGGGATGCGTCAGCTGCGGGCGACCGGATGGATGCCCAATCGGGTGCGGATGGTGGCCGCCGCGTTCCTCGCCAAGCACCTGCTAATCGACTGGCGATGGGGAGAGCAGTGGTTCATCGCACACCTTCTCGACGGCGACCCGGCCGTCAACGGGGGAAACTGGCAGTGGGCTGCAGGAGTCGGGGTGGACACCGCGCCCTACGTGCGCTTGTTTCAGCCCGTCGTCCAATCCCAACGGCATGACCCGTATGGCGTATACGTCCGGCGCTGGGTGCCAGAGCTTGCAAACGTCCCGAACGAATACGTGCATGCTCCATGGAAAATGCCTCCGGAGATCCAGCGGGCCGCCAACTGCCGCATCGGAATCGATTACCCAGCACCACGGGTAACGGAAAGGTCAGCCAGGCAGGCGCGAGACATCTTCCGAGAGGCACGACGGCGATGAAAGGGAAGATCGATCGCCGGGCACCCCCCGTCCCCTCGGTGGGAAGCTATCTGCGCGCCCTCGCCATGCGACTGCGCAGCGGCACATGGTTGGATGCCCTGGAGGCGCTGCGCGCGGGGGCTGGGGATGTGTTCCGGCTGGAGTTGCCGAGTTTCCGAGCAATAGTAATCGCCGGCCCTGCCTCCATCCGCACAGCCTTAGTGGAAGCAGCCTCCTGCCTACGCTCCCGGGTGGATCCAGACCCGGTGGTGCGCCTGTTCCGGGCTGGGATATTGGTAATGGACGGGGCAGAGCACGCCTACCTGCGTCGGATCGCATCGCCCTTCTTCCGACCAGCGGCCCTAGAGCGCTTCGCCCCTGCGATGGTGCGCGCCGCGGATCGGCAGATCGAGGCCTGGGCAGACGGGGCACAGGTGGAGATCGCAGAGGCCACGCGGACAATAGCCTTGGAGGTCCTCCTTGAAGCCCTGTTCGGGATCCCCGGGCCGACGGAGGCGTCGCAGCTGATCCATCTGCTGCGGGCCGCTCACGCGTATATCTCCCCCGGCCCCTGGCTTTTCCATCCTGCCCTCTCCGTGTCTGGCCGAGAAGGGCCTCTTCAGGAGCTGGAACAGGCGCTTCGGGATCACATCCGTAGGCGCCGGGCATCTCCGAAGGGGGGAACTCTCCTAGATGCCTGGATCGAGGCCTTCAGGGGCGATGAGGAGCGGGTGCGGGATCAGATGCTCACCATGCTGATTGCTGGTCACGACACAGTGGCCGCTTGGCTGGCCTGGACGCTGATCCTCCTGGCTGCCCACCCGGCGGTTCAGGAACGGGCCCGAGCAGCCGTGGATGAACGGCTAGGCCGGGACACGCCGAGCCCGAAGGCCCTGCGCGGCCTGGAGGAGCTAGAGGGGATCGGCTGGGAAGCCCTGCGCCTGTATCCGCCGATCCCTGTCCTCAACCGACGAGCGGCCGCATCGTGTGCCCTGGGGGAATGGACGATCCCCGCCGGCGCTCGGGTGATGATCTCACTCTACACCCTCCATCGCCGCCCGGACCTGTGGGCGGAACCTCACGCCTTCCGCCCCGAGCGGTTTCGAGAGGGAGGGATGGGATCGCGGTTCCTGCCCTTCGGGGCGGGGCCCCATACCTGTATCGGCGCCCCGCTGGCGCGTCTGGAGTGGTGGCTAGTGGTAGCGCGGATGCTCCAGCGGGCGGTCTTCGAGCCGGCATTCTCCGCGCCGCGGCCACGGATGGGCGCCACCCTGGAGCCCACACCTGGCCTCCTCGTGCGGATACGGCGGAGGTGGTGAATGAACAGGCGTTCCCTCTACAATCTCCCGCTCTTTGAGCTGGCGGCCATCCTCCTCTCGTGGTGGGCCTTCGCCCGGGCGAGCCATCTGCCGAGGCTGACCCTTTCATCTGCAGAAGGGCGTTTACCTGCCCTCTCCATCATCGTGCCGGCACGCAACGAGGCCCAGAACCTGCGTCGATTGCTGCCCTCTCTGCGCAGCCTGCGCTACCCGGGTCCTCTGGAGATCCTCGTGGTGGACGATGAGTCCGGAGATGAGACCGCGGAGGTGGCTGCCGCCTTTGAGGTGACTGTGCTTCGCGCAGGGCCACGCCCGCCAGGCTGGCTAGGCAAGCCCTTCGCCGCTCATCGGGGCGCAGAGGCCGCATCCGGGGAATGGCTGCTCTTCACCGATGCCGATACCTGGCACGCCCCTGACAGCGCCGCGAGGGCTGTGGCCTGGGCACTCCAGCACCAGGTGGACGCCATAACCCTCTTCCCGGATCTGGAGACCGAAAGGGTCTGGGAAGCGGCAGCCCTCGCCGTGGCCTTCGCCGGGCTCTTCGCTGGCCTGCGCCGCTTCGACGGGCTGATCAACGGCCAATATCTCTTGATCCCCCGCGCCGTCTACTTCGCCAGCGGGGGGTTCGCCGCAGTGCGGGATCAGATGCTGGAGGACCTGGCCCTCGGGCAACGGCTGCGAGCCCTCGGCTACCGCATCGCCCTGGTGGATGGACGTGATATCGTGCGGGTCCGAACGGATGGAGATCTGGCGGAATGGATCCACCGAATAGGGCGCTGGGCCTCAGGAGTGATCGAGGCGCAGGCCGTGCGCCCCTGGGTCCCGGTTTTGCTGACCATGGGGACGGCCCTTCCGCTGATTGATGTAAGGCGAGACGTAGGGCGAGAGCGTCTCTGGGCAAGGCTCCTCCGCTGGGCGTTGGCTGGGCTGGGAACTTATCCCTGGACGCGACGATGGGGATGGCCGGCCGCGGCCGGGCTGGCCCCGCTGGGAGCAGCCCTGCTCTCTGTGAGCGCCCTCTGGGGACTGGCCCGCCGCTGGAGCGGCCGCGGGATCCCATGGAAAGGTCGAAGGATACGATAGGATTTAAGGGATAACGAGGAGCTTCGATGACCTACCTAGGATTTCTCATCCTCTTTTTGGGGGTCCCGATTCTCATCCTGGCAACCCTTGCGCTCCAACATCCGATATGGCGACGCGCCTGGATAGCCATGGCCGCCCTCAGCCTCGTCGCCCTCCTTTACACGACGCCGTGGGACAATCACCTGGTAGCTATAGGTGTCTGGGGCTATGACCCTCAGCGGGTCCTGGGGATCACGCTGGGCTGGGTGCCGCTGGAAGAGTATTTGTTCTTCGTGCTCCAGCCGATCTTGGTGTGCCTGTGGGCGATGGCCGGAGGCCTGCCGCCGCCCCTATCTGAGGCAGCCGCAGAGGGGAAGGGCCGGTGGGGTCCTCTCATTGCCCTGGCCGCGCTGGAGATCGGCGCCCTCGGGGTCTGGATCAGCGGCCCGCGGGACGGGGCCTACCTAAGCCGGATCCTGGCGTGGGGGGTGCCGCCGCTGGCCCTCCAGGTAGCAGTAGGCGGGGACCGGCTATGGGCAGCGCGAAGGGCGATTGCCCGCCGCTGGATTGTACCTACTCTGTGGCTGTGGCTGGCCGATGGGATCGCCATCCAGGCCGGCATTTGGTTCATCCGGCCCGAATTCACCGTCGGCCTGGAAGTCGCTGGGCTCCCTCTGGAGGAGATGGTCTTCTTCGCCATGACCAACCTCCTGGTGGCCAACGGCTGGACGCTGATCCTCGATCCGGTAGTAGAGCGGCGGATCTGCCCGGCGATCCGCTGGGCTTGGCTTAGTCTTCTGCGCCTGCGCACCTCATCAGATTTTTAAGGAGACGAGATGAACCTCGAGCTGCAAACGGGGCTGTGGACATTGATCGCCGGGGGGATGGGCGCCCTCCCCCTCGCTTGGGCCATCGGACGATGGGGGATTGGAGTAGAAATCCGATCCTTCGGCGACGGGAACCCAGGGGCGATGAACGTGCTGCGCGCCGGGGGATGGAAGTGGTTTGTGCCCGCCTTGCTGTTAGAGTTCCTCAAAGGCGCGCTGCCCATCGCGCTGGCCCGGTGGCTCGGGGGAGTCTCCGGATGGGCCCTGGTCCTCCCCGCCCTCGCAGCGCCCCTGGGCCATGCCTTCACCCCCTGGCTGCGGTTTCGGGGCGGGAAGGCGCTGGCCGTCACCTTCGGCGTCTGGTGCGGCCTCACCGAGTGGCGGGTCCCTATACTGCTGGGAGGCCTGTTCGCTGTGGCACTTCGGCTATTCCGCTCAGAAGAGCAAGCGGTGCGAGCCGGGATGCTCGCCCTGGACCTGTTGCTTGGGGGCGCTGCCCTCATCGGCTTTGCCTCGGTTAGCCTATGGGCGGTCGCCCTCGGCCACACGCTGCTCTTGCTCTGGACCCATCGGAGGACAACGTAACGTAAGGAGGCCGATCATGGAGATCGTGATCTTCGGAGCCACAGGCGGCATTGGGCGGGCGCTGGCGCGCGCCCTGCAGGGCCGGGGCCGGCTCTGGCTCACCGGGCGCCACGAGGCCACCCTCTTCGAGCTGGCCGAGACCCTAGGGGCCGAGGCGGAGGCTATGGATCTGTCCGACGAGACAGCTGTCCAAGCCTTCCTAGCGGAGGTCGGCTCGGTGGACCGGCTGTTTTACGCCGCCGGGGCCGTCTTCCCTGCCCCCCTCGCGCGGACCGATCGTGAGGCATGGGAGCGGACGTTCACCGCCAACCTATGGGGGGCCTTCCTTGCCCTGAAACATGCCCGATGGGGAGCAGGCGCGCGGGGGGTTTTCCTCGGCGCTTACCCTCAACGGATCGCCTTTCCAGGCTTAGGGGCGTATGCGGCCTCGAAGTGGGCCCTCGAGGGCTTGCTCACGGCCGCGCGCCGGGAGCTGCGCGGGGTGCACTTGATGCTGGTTCGATTGCCAGCGGTGGCCACCAACCTGTGGGCCCCCTTTGGCGGCCCCCCGAAGGGGGCGATGACCCCTGAGGAAGCCGCCCGTCGCATCTTGGAAGCCGTTGAGGCAGAGGCGCCTCCGGATACCCTGGAGGTGTAAGGGAGAAGGCGATGGACTTCCCTCGTCCGCGTGAGGTCGTCAGCGCCTGCCTGAGGTTTGCTGCACGTCGATGCAATGGGAGCTTCATCCTCTACCACGCGGCGGGGGCCATGGAGTGTTGATGTGGAGTTCATCCCGGTCTGCCAGAAGATGGAGATCGGCATGTGGACGCCCCGGCCGACAGCGCGGTGGGTGTGTGAAAGGGGGACTGTGCGTCTGGTGCAGCCGGACACCGGGCAGGACCTCACCAAGGCCCTGCAGCGCTTCGCCCGGGTTTTATTAGACCGCCTGCCTCCGGTGGACGGCTTCCTCCTCAAGAACCGCTCCCACTATGCGCCGTCAAGGACGCTACGGTCTGCGCAGCGGATGGGATGCGGAGACTCGGCCTGCCGGCTGGCCTGTTCGTCGAGGCAGCGCTGGGGCGGTTCGGAGACTTGCTGGTGGAAGACGAGGGGCATCTCACCAACTGCAGCCTCTAGGAGCACTTCTTCACAGTTATCTTTGCCCTCTCCGCGCTGCGCGAGATCGATCACGGAAGGGAGCGGCACGAAGGAGATCGTGGCCTTACATACCCGCTACGAGCTGCTGCCGATGGCCTACAGCCCCCGGCGGCTCGAGGAGTAGGGGCGGATCGTCGCCCATCCCGAGCAGGCGCCCTTGGAGGCCGTGCGCGCCCGTTACGTGGCTGCCTTCCGCGCTGCCCTGCGCCACCCACCTCGCTGGCCTACGGTGGTCCACGCCCTTCTGCGCGCCTTCGGGTATTTCTCCGATGGCCTGAGCCGGGCGGAGCGGGCTCACTGTCTGGCTTCCTGGAGGCTGCGGCCGCCTATCGGACGCGACGGCTGCCCCTCAGCGCGCCGCTGGCCTTGCCGCGTTCAGGGACCATTCGCTTCGATGAGCCGTATCTCCGCCAGCAGGCTTTCCTCCACCCCTTCCCCGAGGAGCGGACCTCCCTGGAGGATTCGGGGCGCGGCAAGGGCTGGGTGTGAAGCTCTCAACGGCATATCCGAAAACTGGGCGCGAAGGTGAAGCCTCTGAGCCCGTTCGAAGGCAAGGCTTGTCCCTCTAAATGATCGGCGAGGAAGAGCCTCGATCTTTCGCCTCGAAACTCCGCCTTGGATGACATAAAGTTCGCGACCGAAGCCACTTCTACAAAAAACGGTTTTTGTAGGAAGGTCTTTCACCCCAAACTTTCTTTCCGCCTTCGATGACGCGAGGGTAAAAGTGAAAACCACCCCGATAACTCCAAACCCCTG
>JAGHYO010000032.1 GCA_017743605.1 Thermoflexus sp.
CGGGCCACATATTCTTTGAGGATGTCGTTCTGGACCGTGCCCCGCAGCTGCTTCCAGTCTACGTTCTGCTCCCGAGCCAAGGCGAGGACCATGGCCAGCAGGATCGCCGCTGGCGCGTTGATGGTCATCGAGAGGCTGACCCGGTCCAGGGGGATGCCGTCCAGCAGGCGCCGCATGTCCTCCAGGGAGCAGATGCTCACCCCCACTCGGCCGACCTCCCCGTGGGCCGTCGGGTGATCAGCGTCGTAGCCCAGCTGGGTGGGGAGGTCGAAGGCCACCGAGAGGCCGGTCTGGCCCTGGGCCAGCAGGTAGCGGTAGCGCCGGTTGGACTCCTCAGCGGTGGCGTAGCCGGCGTATTGCCGCATGGTCCACAGCCGCCCCCGATACATCGTCCGGTAGATCCCCCGGGCGAAGGGGAATTCCCCCGGGAACCCCAGGTCCTGCAGGTAGTCGACCTCGACGTCCGCGGGGGTGTAGAGAGGCTTCAAGGGGATGCCCGAGGGAGTCTCGAAGCGGGGACGGCGCTGGGGAGCATCCCGGATGGCCTCCTGCCATCGCTGCTGGGCTTCCTGAATCTCCGCCTCCTGGATACGCACCTCGGCTGCCATAAGCGCCTCCGGGGATCTTCCCGCGCTAGCCCAGCACCACCAGGATCTGGTTCTGCTCCACGCCCTGGCCGGGCCTCACCCGGATTGCCTTCACGATTCCATCGCGAGGGGCGCGGATCTCGTTCTGCATCTTCATGGACTCCAAGAGGACGAGTTTCTCCCCTTTCGAGACGGGCTGTCCTTCCTGGACCGGCACGGCGACGATGAGGCCGGGCATGGGGGCTTTCACCGTCACCTCCCCGGCAGGGCCAGCGCGCCCGCCCGATGCCTCCCGCAGGCGTCGCTCTCGCTCGTCCTCCACCTGCACGGTAAAGAGGTGACCCCGCAGGAAGACCCAGTATTCGCCTTCCCGTTCCTCGATCAGGGCCTCGTAGGAGGCGTTGTCCAAGAGCAAGGAGTAGACATGTTGCTGGCCGATCATGCGAAAGTCCACTGCCCGTTCGACCCCCTCGCACAGGATGCAGTCCTCCCGCTTGATCTCGATCGCATAGGCTTTCCCGTTCACCGTAGCGATGTATTTCATCCGCCCCTCCGCAGCTGCTCCCAGCGTCCGGCCCACTTCCAGCCGGGGATCTCCCGCGCGGCCCGCCGGGCCACGTGGGTAGCAGCCTGGCCCCGCCGGTGGGCCACTAGGGTGGCGATGATGGCTGCCACTTCCTCCAGGTCCGGCGGCGTCTCCCCATCCAGGGAGAACCGTTCCTCCACGAACTTGGTGTCGAAGTGCCCGGCCAGGAAGCGGGTGCTGTTCAGGATGGCTTGGTGGAAGGGGATCGTGGTTTGGATGCCGATGATGCGGAACTCCTCCAGGGCCCGCCGCATGCGCAGGACGGCCTCCCCCCGGGTCTCGCCCCAGGTGATCACCTTGGCGATGAGGGAGTCGTAGTAAGGGGTGATCTCACAGCCCTCGTAGACCCCGCTGTCCACCCGGACCCCGGGGCCGGTGGGCTCGGCCAGGGTGATGATGCGGCCGGTGGATGGCATGAAGTGGTTGAAGGGGTCCTCGGCGGTGATGCGGCACTCGATGGCCCAGCCGGTCTGACGGATGTCCTCCTGGCGGTAGCGCAGCTTCCGCCCCCGGGCGATGCGGATCTGCTCCTTGACGATGTCCACTCCGGCGACCATCTCGGTCACCGGGTGTTCCACCTGGAGACGAGTGTTCATTTCGATGAAGTAGAAGTTGCGGTCTTTGTCCACCAGGAACTCCACAGTGCCGGCGTTGACGTAGCCGATGGCCTGGGCGATGCGCACGGCTACTTCCCCCATGCGCTGGCGCATCCCCTCGTCGATGATGGGGGAGGGCGATTCCTCAATGAGTTTCTGGTGGCGGCGCTGGATGGAGCATTCCCGCTCGCCCAGGTGGATGATGTTGCCGTGCTGATCCTCCAGGATCTGGAACTCCACGTGGCGGGCGCCTTCGATTAACTTCTCCAGGTAGACGTCGTCGTCCCCGAAGGCGGCCAAGGCCTCGCGACGGGCCGTCGCCAGGGCGTCGGGCATCTCCTCCGGGGAGCGGACGATGCGCATGCCCTTGCCGCCGCCGCCGGCCGAGGCTTTGATCAGGACAGGGAAGCCGATGATCCCGGCAGCCTGGATGAGGTCCTCATCGGAGAGCCCGCCGTCGGTGCCGGGGACGATGGGGACGCCCAGGGCTTTGGCCATCTTGCGGGCGGTGGCCTTGTCGCCCATGGCCCCGATGGCGTGGGGGGGCGGTCCGATGAAGACGATGCCGGCCTCTTCGCACGCCTTAGCGAAGTCCGGCCGCTCGGACAGGAACCCATAGCCCGGGTGGATGGCGTCGGCGCCCGTCCGGCGGGCTACGTCGATCAGTTTGTCGATGCGCAGGTAGCTCTCCCGGGCTGGGGCCGGTCCGATGCAATAGGCCTCGTCAGCGTGGCGCACATGCAGGGCGTTGCGGTCGACCTCGGAGAACACGGCCACTGTGCGGATCCCCAGCTCGCGGCAGGCCCGGATGATTCGTACGGCGATCTCGCCCCGGTTGGCGATCAGGACCTTACGGAACATGGCGAGGTTCCTTTCCAGGAGGAGCAAGTCTCAGAGCGGGATGTTGCCGTGCTTCTTCGGCGGGTTCTGATCCCGCTTGTTCTGGAGCATCTCCAGCGCGTTGATCAGGCGGGGGCGGGTCTCCTTCGGCTCAATGACGTCGTCTATGAAACCGTAGGAGGCGGCCACATAGGGGTTGGCGAAACGGGCCCGATACTCCGCCACCAGCTCCGCCCGTCGGGCCTCCGGGTCCGGCGCCTCGGCGATCTCCCGTCGGAAGATGATGTTAACCGCCCCTTCGGGCCCCATCACCGCCAGCTCTGCCGTAGGCCAGGCCAGCACCAGATCGGCCCGAAGTTGGCGGGAGTTCATCACGCAGTAGGCGCCGCCGTATGACTTGCGGGTGATCACGGTGATCTTGGGGACGGTGGCCTCCGCGTAGGCGTAGAGGAGCTTGGCGCCCGCCCTGATGATGCCCCCGTGCTCCTGCGCCACCCCCGGCAGGAAGCCCGGCACGTCCTCAAGGGTGATGATAGGGATGTTGAAGGCGTCGCAGAAGCGGACGAAGCGGGCCGCCTTCTCGCTGGCCCGGATGTCCAGGGCCCCCGCCAGCACCGCCGGCTGGTTGGCCACGATCCCCACGCTGTGGCCGCCCAGCCGGGCGAAGCCGATGACAACGTTCGTGGCGTAATCCGGCTGGACCTCGAAGAATTCCCCGTTATCTACGGTGAGGCGGATCACCTCTTTGATGTCGTAGGGACGGGTGGGGTCGTCGGGGACGATGGAGTTCAGGCGCTCCTCCATGCGCAGGGGATCGTCGCCGTTGGGGATGTAAGGGGGATCTTCCATGTTGTTGGAGGGCAGATATGAGAGGAGCTTGCGGATCATGTAAAAGAGCTCGGCTTCAGTATCTGCGGCGAAATGGGCCACGCCACTGGTGGTTGTGTGGACGTCGGCGCCGCCCAGCTGTTCGTGGGTGACCTCCTCGTGCATGACCGCCCGCACCACATCGGGGCCGGTGATATACATGTAACTGGTCTTGCGGACCATGAAGATGAAATCGGTGAGGGCGGGGGAGTAGACTGCTCCTCCGGCGCACGGCCCCAGGATAGCGCTGATCTGCGGCACCACGCCGGAGAGCATGACGTTGCGCAGAAAGATGTCCGCATAGCCGCCGAGGGAGAGGACTCCCTCCTGGATCCGGGCGCCGCCCGAGTCGTTGAGGCCGATGATCGGCGCCCCGTTCTTCATGGCCGTGTCCATGATCTTCACGATCTTGCGGGCGTGGCCCTCTCCCAGGCTCCCACCGAAGACCGTGAAGTCTTGAGCGTAGACGTAGACCAGGCGGTCGTCAATCGTCCCCCATCCCGTCACCACGCCATCCCCCAGGTAGCGGCGCTCGGCCAGCCCGAATTCGGTCACCCGGGTGGTGACGAGCGGGTCCAGCTCTCGGAAGGAGCCCTTGTCCAGCAGGAGCTCCAGCCGTTCGCGGGCCGTGAGCTTCCCCTTGGCGTGCTGCTGGGCGATCCGCTCCGGCCCTCCACCCGCCTGAGCCTCCGCCCGCAACTGCCGCAACTGCTCCAGCCGATCTTCCAGGATCTCGATCTGCATAAGTCCGCTCCGGATGATAAATGATGAAGGATGGAGCCCGGTTAATTGAGGAAACGCGCCTTGATTATAACATAACTCAGACGGCGGACCGGATCTCACCGGCTTGGCAGGGCGAGCCCGCCGCATGTAGCGACAGCAAGCGGGAAAGGGTAATAATTAACTCAGCGCAAGGATGGGAGGTCCGGGCGATGGGTTCGGCGCTGGGGACGGTGGGGCAGGCTGATCAGACGGCCCTATGGGAAAAGCTGCGGGCCCTGCCCGCGCGGCCGGGGGTCTACATGTTCCGGAACGCCCACGGGGAGGTGATTTACGTGGGCAAGGCGGTCTCGCTCCGACATCGGGTCCGCTCGTATTTCCAGAGCGGCGCCGACCTCTCCCCCCGCGTCCGGCGCATGGTCAGGGAGATCGCCGATCTGGACTTCATCGTCACGGATTCGGAGCTCGAAGCCCTCATCCTGGAAGCCAACCTGATCAAGAAGCACCGGCCGAAATACAACGTCCGCCTGAAGGACGACAAGCGCTATCCTTACATCCGCATCTCTGTCCAGGACCCTTACCCCAAGGTCACCATCACCCGGCGGATCGATAACGACGGCGCCCGCTATTTCGGCCCCTACACCTCCGCCAGTGCCGTCTACCAGATGCTGGATGAGCTGCGGCGGATCTTCCCTTATTTGACCTGCGACCGGACGATCACGGGGCGGGATCCCCGGGCGTGTCTTTACTACGATCTGCGGCGGTGCCTGGGGCCCTGCATTGGGGCGGTGAGCCAAGCGGAATACCGGGCGATGATCGAGGGGCTGATCCGCTTCCTGGAAGGCCACACCGAGGAGGTGGTTCGGGATCTAGAGGCCCGGATGTGGGCGGCAGCAGAGGCCCTGCAGTTCGAGCGAGCAGCCCAGCTGCGGGACCGCCTACGAGCGATCCGCCAGGTGATGGAGCGGCAGAAGGTGGTCTCCACCGTGTCCTCGGACCGGGATGTGATCGCCATCGCCTGTGCCGACGGGGAGGCCTGTGTGGAGGTGTTTTTCATCCGCCAGGGCCGTCTGATCGGCCGGGAGTATTTCGTGCTGGAGGGCTTGGAGGACGCCGACCTGCAGGAGGCCCTAGGCGGATTCCTCAAGCAGTTTTACCAAGCCGCTGCTGAGGTGCCCCCGGAGATCGTGCTGCCCGCGCACATTGAGGAGGCGGCCATCATCGAACAGTGGCTCCGCCAGCGGCGGGGCAACGCGGTGACCCTCACCGTCCCCCGGGAAGGAGAGGCGGCGGAGCTGGTGCGTCTGGCGACGGAGAACGCCATGGAGACCCTGAACGCCCTGCGGGCCCGCTGGCTGGCCGACCGGCACCGGCAGGAGGCGGCCCTCCAGGAGCTGGCCGCGGCCCTGGGCCTCCCGGCCCCGCCTGCCCGCATCGAGGGCTTCGACATCTCCGACACCCAGGGGACCGCCGTGGTCGGCAGCATGGTGGTCTTCATCCATGGCGTCCCTCTGAAGGCGCACTACCGCCGCTTCGTGGTGCGCACAGTGCAGGGGCGACCGGACGACTACGCCAGCATGCGGGAAGTGCTGACCCGGCGCTTCCGCCGCTGGCAGGAGGCGAACGCCTCCCAGCGGCTCCTAGGCCAGAAGCCGGATGAGAGCTTCGCCATGCTCCCCGACCTCCTGCTGGTGGACGGGGGGAAAGGCCAGCTGGGGGTCGCCCTAGAAGTCCTGGAGGCCTTTGGGCTTCGGGAGCGGGTCCCTGCGGCCGCCCTGGCGAAAGAGCGGGAGGAGCTCTTCCTGCCCGGCCGCTCGGAGGGATGGCTGCTGCCGCGTCATTCACCGGCCCTCTTCCTGATCCAGCGCATCCGGGACGAGGCCCATCGCTTCGCTTTGAGCCATCACCGGGCTCGGCGGGAGCGCCGCTCCATGGCCTCGCTTCTGGAGGAGATTCCGGGCATCGGGCCGAAGCGGCGGCGGGCGCTGCTGGAGCGCTTCGGCTCCCTGGAGGCCATCCGCCAGGCTCCGCTGGAGGCCCTGATCGAAGCCGGGCTCCCCCGGGCGGTGGCCGAGCGTCTGAAAGAGGCCCTCGGATGAAAGCGCTCCCTCCGTCTCTCTGGCTCGCCCTCCTGGCCGAGGTGGAGGAAGCCCTGGCGGTTTACGTGCACATCCCCTTCTGCCGCTGGCGCTGCAGCTACTGTGATTTCAACATCTACGCAGGGATGTCACGCTGGTTCGCCCCCTACGTCGCGGCGCTGGAGCAGGAGATCCGGTGGTTCGGCCGGGCGGCCGGGCGGGCCCGCGCCCGCACGATTTACATCGGCGGAGGGACCCCCTCGCTGCTGCCCCTCTCCCTCCTGGAGCGCCTGTTCGAGGCGCTCCAGGAGGCCTTCGAGGTCCCGCTCGGGATCGAGATCACCATGGAGGCGAACCCCAGCGGCCTCTCCATGGCCTACCTGGAGGGCGTGCGGGCCTTAGGGGTCAACCGCCTGAGCTTGGGGGTGCAAAGCGCCCACCCGGAGGAGCTGCGCTTGTTGCGCCGGGATCACACCTTTGAAGAAGCCCGCGACCACTTCGCCATGGCCCGCGCCGCTGGCTTCGCTAACCTCAACGCGGATCTCATCTACGGGCTGCCCGGCCAGGCCCTGTGCCGCTGGCAGGAGACCCTGGAGGCCGTCCGGGCCTGGGGCCCGGAACATCTCTCCGCCTATGCGCTGATCGTGGAGGAACGCACAACCCTCCACCGCTGGATCCGGGAGGAGCGGATCCTCGCGCCGGATCCAGACCTCGCCGCTGAGATGTACGAGTGGACGCGAGAGCGTCTAGCGCAGGCCGGCTATCGGCATTACGAGCTCTCCAACTGGGCGCGGCCCGGCTACGAGAGCCAGCACAACGCTGTCTACTGGCGCTACGAGCCCTACATCGGTTTCGGTGCTGGGGCGTGGAGTTTCCTCAAGGACCGTCGCTGGACGAATGTGCGACATCCGAAGGACTACATCGGACGGATCGAGCGGGGGGAGAGCCCGGTTGCGGAGGAGGAGATCCTCCCGCTTTCGGTGCAGATGGGGGAGATGGTCATCCTGGGCCTGCGCCGGGTGGAAGAGGGCGTTGAGGATGTGCGCTTCCGCGCCCGTTTCGGCCAGGGCCTGATGGAGCGTTACGGGGCGGTCATCGCCGAGCTGGAAGGCCTCGGGCTGGTCCAGTGGGACGGCGTCCGCCTACGCCTGACCCCGCGGGGTCAGCTGCTGGGGAACCAGGTGTTCTGGCGCTTTTTATGAAACAAATTTTCGGGATCGAGAAAGGTTCCTTGGGTTGAGCAGTTGCCAGAGCGGCATCCTCCGAAAATCCATCCACTGAACCACGTTTACGGAGGGCCTTCGGGGGCCTGGCCGGCCCCGGGGAGGAGGTCTTCCAGGTGCAGCACGCGGAACAGGCGCTCTCGGGCCTCCGCGGGCATGGGGGTCCGCCCGTATCGGCGGTAGAGCTCGATGGTGCGGCGGGTGGTGTGGAAGACGACGTAGCAGTCGGGGCACTCCGCGAGATGCCGCTCCAGCTCCCGACAGAGATGCTCCGCCAGTTCCCCATCCAGATAGAGCGAGATCCGGCTCAGCCACTCCTCGCAGCACCTGGGCATCGGGTTCACCCCTCGTGAGCCCTCCAATCCTCCGCAAAATAAGGCGACAGATGCTCCCGCAGCCGCAGCCGGGCGCGGTGCAGACGGGCCTTCACCGCATCGGTGGAGATCCCCAGGATGCGGGCCACCTCTTCGGTGGAGAGCCCCTCCCCATCCCGGAGCAGGAACACCGCTCGCAGGCCCGGCGGCAGGCTGCGGATCCCATCCTCCAGCACTGATCGCAGCTCCGCCCGCAGGAGCTCCTCCTCCGGCAAGCAACACCAGTCGAACAGCTCCCGGGGGACCTCCTCATCGTTCCCCATGGTCAGCGGCTGGTCGATGGAGATGATCTCCGGCTCCTTCCGCCGGAGCCGCATCAGGGCCAGGTTGTAGGCGATGCGATAGAGCCAGGTGCACAGCCGGGCCTCCCCCCGGAACTCCTTCAGATGCTGGAAGGCCTGTAGGAATGTCTCCTGGAGGACGTCCTCCGCCTCCTCCCGGCTCCCCAGCAGCCGATAGGCTACGTGATAGACCGTGTCCCCGCATCGGTCGATCATCGCCGCGAAGGCCGTTCGATCCCCCCGCCGCAACGCAGCGAGCAGATCCGCCTCCAAGAGATCTTCTGTGGATCGGCGATCCGCAGCCATCTCGAAGAGCCTCTCCCCTCGGTTCATCCCCCACCCCGCCGATCTTCATTGTAAGGGCGCTCGCCTGCTCGTCCAAAACCACCGGCTGGATGCTCGCCGGGATCCTGTTCCGCAGGGCGGTTCGGGGGAATAGGGATCGGGCTGGCGTTGGCCCGGAGCGTGGCGGAAGCCCGTGGCAGCTGCCTGCGCCTGCGCCCCTGCGCGCCGCCGGGTGCGGAGGCGATCCTGGAGATCCTTCTCAGCGGGCCTTTGGAGGGAGGCGAACATCTGCAGCGCTGCCCCCACGGCTCCCACGGACGCTTCGCCGAAGGCGCCCCGGGCCAGCATCGTCGGCACCAGGGTCTCCCTGCCGAACCAGAGGGCCCCGCCGGCGAGGAGGCTGAGCGCCCCTGCGACCCTCAGGGTCCGGGCCAGATCCTGCCACAGAGCCTCCGCGTTGCCCCAGGCGGCGTGGGCAGAAAGGGTCGGGAGGAGCACCGTCGGCTGCTCCCGCCTCCCTTTCGATTCCGTCCTCCGCCTCCCGACACGACCCCGCAGGACCGATCCTCCCGCCGCGCCTCACTTCCACGGCTCGGTGTAGAAGTCGAGATACGCCTCCAGCGCCCCGGCCCACAGGTCATCATTGTGGCCGCCTGGGCGGATCTCGAAACGCAGGGAGGCGCCGCGTTCCTTCAGGATCTCCGCGAGCTGCCAGGCCCCCTCCAGCGCCCAGTCTGCATCTCCAGCGTCCAAGTAGATCCGCAACCCCTTGAGGTCCGCCTCCTGAGCCAGGACGAAGGGGTTGTAGACCGGCGGCGCCCTGTTCACGCTCAGGGCAGGGCTGTGCCCTCCGACGCTGGCGAAGGCCTCGGGATGTCGCAGGGCGATCTCCAGGGCCCACACCCCGCCCCGCGAGATCCCGCCGATGGCTCGGGCCCACGGCGCCGGCTCAGCAGGGTAACGGGCCTCGACCTCCGGGATCAGCGCCTCCATCATCACCGCCTCCACCGAGCCGGGTCCACCGCTGGTGCGAACATACAAGTCGTCCGGGAAGCCTGGCAGCACGATCAGGAAAAGGGGCCAACGCCCGGCGCCGGTCCCCGCCGCCATCACCTCGTCAATGCCCAGCTGGTCCCAGTGCCGGTGGTCATAGGGATACCCATGCAGGAGATACAGGGCCGGATACCGCCGCCTGGGATCCAAGCAGGGAGGCAGGTAAACCTGATAGGGGATCTCCTGCCCCAGGGTAGGGATGGGAAGGGAGGCGCTCTCCCAGCGGCCGGGCGTGCAGGTCGGCGTGGGCGCAGGCGTGGGTCTGGGCGTTGCCGTGGGCGGCAACGTCGGGGTCGGCGACGGCGTGGCTGTGGGCGCAGGGGTGGGTGTAGGCGGCGGCCGGGTGGAGAGCGCCATCTGCACCTGAGGCCATCCGAGAAGCACCAGGTTCAACAGGAGCAGCAATCCGATGAGCGCCAGCCACGGATCTTTCCGCATCTCCTCTCATCCAAGGCTGGGATCCTCCCCTCGGGGTTCGTGTGGCCCGCTCTTCAACGGACCACGGCGCCGGGGAGCCTGGCGCGCGCATCCTCGATGCGGATCCGCCAGCGGGGATCCAGGGGCTCCGGGAGCTGATCCGGCGGGAAGAACCCTACCTCCAGGGACTCCGCGCCATCGGCCCGGAGGTGCCCCCCGATGATGCGCGCCTCAAAGCACGCCACCACCGGCTGGGAGCGATCCCCGTTCGGGTATGTGAACGTCCACGCCGGATCCGTATAGAGGCCGGTCAGGCGGAGGGGCTGCACCTCCAGGCCGGTTTCCTCCCGCACCTCCCGGACCAGGGTCTGATCGATGCGCTCGCCGACCTCCATAATTCCTCCGGGGAGGCCCCATTCCCCGTTGTCCTCGCGGCGCTGGAGAAGAATCTCGCCGTGATCGTTGAAGATCACTGCGCTGGTGGCGGGGACGACCAGGGGGGCGGAGCCCACCCGCGCCCGCAGGCGCCGGATGGTCTCGCCTGGCTGGGAAGCAAGGCGGCCGGGGGCGCCGGTCCGGAAGGCGGCAGAGGGATCGTTGCGACGGTAATCCGCGATCGTCGCCGCATACCAGGGGAGAAGGGGTGGCAGGTCCGCCAGGGACACAAAGCGCAGCGTTAGGGACTCCCGCCCGTCTGGGCGCAGGACGCCCCCCGCGGGGCGCGCCAGAAAGCAGGCGTTCACCGGATGGACCACGTCGCCGTTCGGGTAGCGCACCATGAACTCTGGGGACGTGTAGAGGCCGATCAAGCGCTCCGCGTGGATGGAAAGGCCGGTCTCCTCCTGGACCTCCCGGTGGAGGGCCTGGAGGAGGGACTCGCCGGGCTCCATCACCCCGCCGGGGAGCCCCCAGGCCTCGAAGTCGGCTCGGCGCTGCAGCAAGATCCGCCCGGCCTCGTCGACGATGAGGGCGGTCGCGTAGACCAACCAGACCAGCTCCGGGCCGATCCGTTCCCGCAGCCAGCGGACGTAATCCATCGCGACGCAGGCCTCCTCTCTAAAGCAAATCGGGCGCGGCCTCTGCCGCGCCCGGGATGGTGGCCCCGGCGGGATTTGAACCCGCGATCTCTGCCTTGAGAGGGCAGCGTCCTAGACCGGGCTAGACGACGGGGCCACGGTCCTTCTGCTTTTAATCTTACCGTGGGAGCCTTCCTCCGTCAAGGCGGAGCGCTCGGGGGGGCGTGCCTCCGCACGCCGGTTGGAGGCGGGTCACTGCATCGATACGGCGGCCCTCCACCGTGATGAACTCAAACGTGATCTGGCGCGCGTCGGCTTCCACCCGCATCGCCCCGTGCCGATCCCGATAGCGGACCCGACTGCCAGGGACCGGGGCACGGAAAGCGTAACGGGCCGGGTGGCCGCCCAAGCCGTTGACGAAATACAGAACCCCATCCCGCTCGATGCGCTCGTAGACGTGGTCGTGCCCGGCGAGGACGGCGGCAACCCCCCAGGCGGCGAAGGGCCACTGGAGGGCGAGGGTGGAGCCGTGGGGACCCGAGGAGTAAGGGGGGTGATGCATCACCACGAGGTGCCATGGCGCGTCGGAGGCCCGCAGCCGCTCCGCCAGCCAGCGGGCTTGGCGGGAGTCTGCGGTGATCCCGTCGGGCTCGCGGGGATCGCTGTCGAGGAAGAGTTGTTATCCCCGGTGGTGACAATGAAGTCGGGGTTCCCGCTGCGGACCCGCCAGGCCACGGCTTCGGCGGCCGGCCCGACCTGCCCGTAGTCGCCGATCACCGCGAAGCGCGCGGACCCGGACGGGGCCGATGCGGGCCCGTGGAGCGCTCGATCCCCTGCAAAGCCGTTGGGATCGACGAAGGCCAGCGCGCTGACCAGGAGCAGCCCCCATCCGATCCACTTCTTCCGTGCCATAGGGGCATCCGTCGCACGGATCGCTTGGCGGGAAATCGCGTTCAGGGACCCTGGATGAGCACCCGGTGGGGGTCCACCCGGTTGTTCAGCGGAGCGATCTCCACATCCTCGTGGATCAGGCCGGCCCAGAAATACAGGGGGTTGCGGGGCGGCACGGCGGTGACCCGAATGCAGCCGGTCACGATGGCCGTCCGGCCCGCCGGCAGATAGTAATATGGCCGTCCGTCGATGATCCGCACCTCGAGATCCTCCGGGCGGCCCACCGCCCAGCGGAAAGGGTAGTTGCGCAGGGAGGTGTCGAAGTCGATGCCCACCCGCCAGGCCCCGGATTCCTCGGCCCAGCCCTCCGGCCGCCCCGGCCGCGGCGCGTTGAAGGTCTGATCCAGATCATAACAGGTCCCGGGGGACGGCCCGCTGGTCCGGATCGGGACCGCGCCGTAGTTGTACACTGTTAATGTGAAGTAGAGAAAGCCGCCGAGGTTAACCGGGATGTAATCCCCGGTTCCCGAGGAGATATCCGAACGGAACTCTAACTGTCCGTTGAGGATCTCCGCCCGCGGCACCCCGCCTTCGCGGATGGTCAGGGTCCCAGTGGTCACATCCCGGAGCCCCAGGGCGTCCTCCGCCATTGCGTAGACGGTGTAGGTCCCATCGGGCGGCGGCTCCTGGCCTCGATCGACGCCAGCGTCGTAGTCGAAGATATGGCACCCCTCCTCGCCGGGCTTTCGCAGCTGCACCTCCTTGCGGGGGACCGGATAGCGGACGCCGTCTCCGCCCTCCAGGTAGACAACGATCTGGGCCGGTCGGTTGATGCAGACGTTGATGGTCGCTCGGTCGCTCAACCCGTCCCGGTTCGGAGTGAACTCGGGGGGCGAGACGCTGAAGCCGGTGATGCGGAGGGCCTGGGGGCGCGATCCGCTCACGGTGAGGGTGCCGCTGATCTGCGCCGTCTCCGCTCCATCCCGGGTCTCCACCACCCAGGTGTAACGGCCGTCCGGCAGCAGCTGGTTCTCCACCACCCCGTTGAACAGGACCTCGTATTCGCCTCGGGGCCGGGGCTGTTCTCGCCGGAAGTAGCGTGGCGTCCCGTCCGGGCCCACGAAGTAAATCGAGACAATGGCGTTGCGGCCCAGGGCGTAACGGATCGCCACCACCTCATTCCGGCCGTCCCCGTCTGGCGTGAGGAGCTCCGGCTGGATCGCTGCGGAGCGCAGCAACGGAGCCGGCCGGCATGCGGCCAGGGCGAGCAACAGCCCGATCAGACCGAACCATCGTCCGGAGCGCCGCATCCCAAGAGCGCGCATGGCCCTCCGATCGCGATGAGGATCGATCCGGATGACGCTCAGAGCCCTGCGGCCAGCAGCGCCTTGAGGAGCTGGCCGGCCAGCTGGATGAGCAGGATGGCTACCAGAGGTGTGAGGTCCAGCCCGCCGACCGGAGGGATGTAGCGCCGCAGCGGGTCGAGCACCGGCTCCACCAGACTTCCCAGGAAACGGCGAGCTGGATGCCACGGGTCCATGACAATCCATGAACTGAACACGTAGATCACGATCAGCAGGACGTAGAAGTTGACCAGGGCGTCCACCAGCGAGATCCAGGTTCCGGACATCTCCGTCGGTTTCCTCCCGAGGATGAGAGAGAGTGGCCTTTGCGCCCACCCGTTCCCCATCTTACCTCAAGGTGGTTCTCCTGGATGGAGGCAAGCACCTAGGCTCGGGGGCAGCAAGGGCCTCAACGCGTGGGGCGCTCTCCGAAGATGGCCCGTCCCAGACGGATCATCGTAGCCCCTTCCTCGATGGCCACCTCGAAGTCATCGGTCATCCCCATGGAGAGGTGGGCCCAGGAGGCTTGAGGGAAACGATGGGCCAGGAGGTCCCGCAGGGCCCGGAGCCGTCGGAACACCGGTCGCACCATCTCCGGATCGGAGACGAGGGGGGCAACGGTCATCAGCCCGCTCACCCGCAGGCCCGGCAGGTCCAGGATGCGGGCCACCGCCTCCGTGAACGCCTCACGCTGGCCCGCATCCTCTTCCCAACGGTCCGTGGGGAAGCCATATTTGGCGGCCTCCCCGGAGACGTTGCACTCCAGCAGGATTTCCACGACCCGCCCGCTTTCCACCGCGAGGCGGCTCAGCTTCTCGGCCAGAGCGAGCGAGTCCACGGAGTGGATCACTTCGAAGAGGCCCAGGGCCCGCCGGGCTTTCCGGCGCTGCAGATGGCCCACCAGATGCCAGTGGATGCGGGCCTCGCTCCCCAGCTGGGCATGCACTGGCGGGATCTTCTCCTCTGCCTCTTCCACCCGGTTCTCCCCGAAGACCTGCAGGCCGCAGGTGTAGGCCTCGAGGATGCGCTCCGGCGGCACCGTCTTGGTCACCGCCACCACTGTCACCTCGGCCGGATCCCGGCTCGCCCGCCGGGCGGCCCGAGCGATCTGCTCCTGCACCGCTGCCCAGCGTTCGGCGACGGAGGCTTCCATTGGGGCGTTCAGCCCTTAATCACGGCGATGGGCCGCAGCCGGGCCACTTTCTTGGCGATCCCGGCGTGGTGGACCACCTCGACCACGCGGCTGACGTCTTTGTACGCCCGAGGGGCCTCTTCGGCCAGGCCGGCCATGGAGCCTGCGCGGACCACAATGCCTTGGCTCTCCAGCTCCGCCTTGAGCTTCTCGCCGCGGATCTCCCGCTTGGCCTGGGCGCGGCTCATGACGCGGCCAGCCCCGTGGCAGGTGCTCCCGAAGGTCTGGGTCATGGAGCCGGGCGTCCCCAGCAGCACATAGGAGGCGGTGCCCATGGAGCCGGGGATCAGGACCGGCTG
>JAGHYO010000033.1 GCA_017743605.1 Thermoflexus sp.
CTATCCGCAGGGCCTGCAACAGTTGGTCCGCCGCATCATAAGTGTAGGTGACCTCTTTCGGGGGGACGGCCTGGGCGTTGTAGGTGCGCTCCACGCGGATTTCGGTGTTCCCAATGCCCGGCAGCCGCAGGTCCAGGGTGCGGGTGACGAAGTTGCCGGAGGCGGTGTTGAACGGGTCGCCCTCGGTGCCCTGATGGCCGCCGCAGGGGTTTTTGAGGCAGGCAAAGCCGAAGGCACCGGAGTAGACGGCGGGGAGGGCGGCCCTCCAGACGGCGACGTTGCCGGCGGCGTCGGCGGCCCAGATGGTGAAGGTGTTGCGGCCCACGCGGGGGAGGGTGAAAACGGCCCCATAGCGGCCGTTCCCCGAGACTGCCGGTGCGGCCACCCCACCGCCCCCGCTGTCGCTGGCGGCAACGAAGACGACGGCGGCCAGCGCGCAGTTGTCCTCGATCTGCGCCGAGAGGGCGACGCCACCCTCGCCGTCCTGGAAGATCGAGACCCCGCTAATGCGCGGCGGCAGCCGGCCCACCAGCTCCAGGTCGAAGGGGCCGGAGGTGTGGGTGAGGATGGCCGCGTTGTCCACCTCCAGCTGCGCCGTGTATCGCAGGGCATACGGGTTCGTGATCGGGCCCGAGGGCCGCGGGAAGAGGCCGGAGACGTCCTCGGAGAAGGCGCCGCCGGGGAAGATCCAGGATCGGCTGCGGGCGTCGGAGGCGCGGCGGAGGGTCAACGTGCCTTTCCCGTAGGCCGCGGGGGAGACGAGCCGGGCGCCGCCTTCCGGCCCGCGATCGGGCACCTTGAGGGCGGTCCTGGATCCACTCCCCCCTGGCGGCACCGACTCCAGCAGGCGGAACCGACAGGCCGCGCCATCCCCTCATAGTACTCGCACGCCGAAGGTGGAGAAATGGGGGGTCCATGCCCGGAGCGTCCGACGGGCGCGGTCGAAGATGCTCGGGAGCGGAACCCAGCGGCCCTGTCCGGGCTCGTGGACGGAGAGAACGGCGCCGGCCGATGCTGGCAGCGCCTCTGACGGACAGATGGTCGGGGCTAAGGGCGCGCGGAAGGCGCGGACTGCCCGGCCCTCCCGGTCTGTAGCTTCCAGATCGGAGGCGAACTCCAGCGGAGCGCCAGGGGGCGCAAGGGGCGCGGGGGAGCGGACAGCATAGCGTAACCGCACCGGGGAGGTCAGTGCCCCCGGAGGGACCTCCACCGTCACCCGCCCATCGGGGCTGGTGAATGCGCCCCCGTACGGGGAGATCCAGTCTGGATCGCCGGCTTGCAACACCAGCGGCAGGAACACCCGATAGGGAGCCCACTCGGCCCGATGGCGGTCTCCTCTGGGCGAGGCAGGGGTGGCGGGAGCAGGACGATCGATCTGCGGAAGGGAACCTCTCGGGCGGTCCGGGACTGCCCGGGCGAGGACCGGCGGCGGCATTCTGGGAACCGGCAGAGCTGGGTGAAGCCCCATATCCCGGCCAAGAGAAAGTAGAGGATCCGGTGAACTTGCCCACAGCGGCACGTCCTCATCCGCACCCTCTCGATCCTCAGGGGATTCTCTCGAAGAGGATTCAGGAGACTCGAGCGGATCCATGCCCTCGCTGTGGAAGCCCCCACATTGTCCAGAACGGAAGGACCCGATAGGGTAGCCAAAAATACCACTGTAAAGACGGTGGGGCTTGCCGAGTGCTTCAGACAAGAGTCCGATCCACGGAGGAACAGAAGGAATTGATCCTAAAAGCGTATCGAGAACGGGCCAGTGGAAGGGCACTGCGTCGCTGGTTTGGCATCTCAATCCCGACGGTTTGGCGATGGATTCAAAAAAGTAAATCGTTTGCCTTCTATTGCTGTGACACTGCCATCTTCTGATTCCCAGTTGCTTGATTGGCACAATTTGGTGATCCAATCGTTCGGGGTGACCTACAATCTGGAACTCGCATCATCCGTCACATATTTGAGCACTACCTCAAGGTTTCCAGGGTTGGAATCTGATGGCAGTGGATGTGGAAGAAATTGGGTCAGGAGGTTGGAATGGGCCTTCGCCCATATCCTCATCCCCTGCCCGGGAGCCCTGATTGTTAAGGCTTGCTCAGATCAGGACAATGATCAGGCGGATGAAGGGGTGCCGGCAGCCGCATCGACTTGGGGGATCTGGGATTTCAGCCAGCATCGGAAGCAGACAGTGACCATTGTGAACTTGCGCCAGGACCCCACCTCCCCAACGTCCTCAACCCCGGAGTAACTCGGCCTCAAAAAACCGGAAAGCCCTGACCCGCCTCCCGGGACGCTTGGACGGCGATGCAGGCGATGGTAGGATATTTCCTCAAATCGTTCCATAGCTCACAAAACCAGGGAAACCAGAGATAGGGCATCGGAGAAGTCGGGAGGAGAACCAGATGCAAGGCGTTCTGGCGCTGGAGGACGGGACAGCATTCGTCGGGCAATCCTTCGGGGCGCGGGCCACCGTGGTGGGAGAGGTGGTCTTCAACACCGCGATGACCGGCTACCAGGAGATCCTCACCGATCCCTCTTACCGAGGCCAGATGGTCGTGATGACGTGTTCCCACATCGGCAACGTGGGGGTGAACGATGAGGACGTGGAAAGCGATCGCCCCCAGGTCGCCGCTTTCATCGTCCGCGCCCTGAGCCCAGTGGTTTCGAACTGGCGGGCGAAGGAGAGCCTGGAGGATTACCTCGCCCGCCATGGCGTGCCCGGCCTGCACGAGATCGATACCCGCGCCCTGACCCGGCGGATCCGGGAGAAAGGGGCGATGAAGGCTGCCCTCTCCACGGAAGGGGTGGACCCGGAGGCCCTAGTGGAGATGGCGCGGGCGTGGGAAGGATTGGAGGGCCAGGATACGGTCCGCGAGGTGACCTGCGCGGCCCCCTACGAATGGACTCATGGGTCCGGCCGCTGGCAGCCCCACAGCTTCCGACCGGATTCCGAGCAGCGGCATCACGTGGTGGTGTATGACTTCGGCGTCAAGCGCTCCATCCTCCGGAGGCTGGTCGATCGGGGATGTCGGGTCACCGTCGTGCCGGCCTACACTCCCGCCGCGGAGGCCCTCCGCCTGCGGCCCGACGGGATCGTCCTCTCCAACGGACCGGGGGATCCGGCAGGGCTTCCGGAGATCGTAGGGATCGTGCGCCAGCTCCTCGAGGCGGAGATCCCGCTCTTCGGCATCTGCCTGGGCCATCAGCTGATCGCCCGGGCCATCGGCGCCCGCACCTACAAGCTTCCCTTCGGCCACCACGGAAGCAACCACCCGGTCCTGGACCGGGCCACCGGCCGGGTGCAGATCACCGCCCAGAACCACAACTATGCGGTGGATCCAGATACTCTCGACCCTGAGCAGGTGGTGATCACTCGCTTCAATTTGAACGACGGCACGGTGGAGGGACTGGCGCTACGGGATCGACCAGTGTTCTCCGTGCAATACCATCCGGAGGCCGGCCCCGGCCCCCACGACGCAGATCCCATCTTCGATCAATGGGCGGAGAGATTGGGACGCTAACACTGGTATCATGCCCCATGCGGCACCCTCGCTTCGGACATAGAGGCTTCTGTTCCGATCTTCTGTCTTCGGATTTGCTGTCGGTCGCGGCGGGTGGGCTCTTCGAAAAACGCCCAGGTGTCTGTAGACGAGATAGAATCCCATACAGCAAGGCAGGAAGTCAGCGCCTCGACTGCATCATCTTGCTGTATTCCCTTTCGGTAGGAGGGGCTTTAGCCCGGATTCTCTCTTTTGGCTAAGTTGCGAAAGTCCAGAAGCCGCTCCGAGATCAGCGGACCTCAGGAAACGCCTGCCCATTTGTGCAGTGAGGTGGAGTCTAGATGCCACGACGCTCAGATATCCGCTCGATCCTGGTTATTGGTTCCGGGCCTATCGTGATCGGCCAGGCGGCCGAGTTTGACTATTCCGGGACCCAGGCCCTCAAGGTCCTGCGGCGGGAGGGCTACCGGGTGATCCTGGTCAACTCCAACCCGGCCACCATCATGACCGATCCCGAAATGGCCGACGCCACTTACATCGAGCCCCTGGTCCCGGAGATCCTCGAACGGATCATCGACCGGGAGCGGCCGGACGCCTTGCTTCCCACCCTGGGCGGCCAGACCGCCCTGAACCTGGCCATGGCGTTGCACGAACAAGGGACCCTAGAGCGCTACGGGGTGGAGCTGATCGGTGCCTCTCCGCAGGCGATCCGCATTGCCGAGGACCGCCTCGCCTTTAAAGAGGCGATGGAGAAGGCTGGCCTGGAGGTCCCCCGCAGCGTCCTGGCCCGCTCCGTGGAGGAGGCGCTGGCCTTCGCCGAGCAGGTGGGCTACCCGGTGCTCATCCGCCCTTCTTTTACCTTAGGCGGCACCGGAGCTGGCGTCGCCTGTTCCCGGGAGGAGCTGATCGATCGCGTGGATCTGGCCCTGCGCCTCAGCCCCGTCGGCTCGGCCCTCATCGAGGAGTCCCTCCTGGGCTGGAAGGAGTTCGAGCTGGAGGTGATGCGGGATCGTCACGACAACTTCGTGGTGGTGTGCACCATCGAGAACCTGGACCCTATGGGCGTGCACACCGGGGATTCCATCACCCTGGCCCCCGCCCAGACACTCACCGACAAGGAGTATCAGCGCATGCGGGACTGGGCCCGGGCGGTGATGCACGCGGTGGGGGTGGAGACCGGCGGCTCCAACGTCCAGTTCGCCGTGAACCCCTGCGATGGCCGGATGCGGGTCATCGAGATGAACCCCCGGGTCTCCCGCTCCTCGGCCCTGGCCTCCAAGGCCACGGGCTTCCCCATCGCCAAGATCGCGGCGCTCCTCGCCGTGGGCTACACCCTGGACGAGCTCCGCAACGAGATCACGCGGCGCACGGTGGCGGCCTTCGAGCCGGCCATCGATTACGTGGTGGTGAAGATCCCTCGATGGGCTTTCGAGAAATTCCCCGGCGCCGATCCTGCCCTCGGCCCCCAGATGAAATCCGTGGGGGAGGTGATGGCCATCGGACGGACCTTCAAGGAGGCGCTCCAGAAAGCGATGCGGGGGCTGGAGATTGGGGCGAAGGGCTTTGAGGGATTCCCGCCGGAGCGGCGGCCCCCCGACCTGCGGGCTGCCATGGCACGCCCGACCCCTGACCGCCTGCGGGCTGTCCACGACGCCCTGATGGCCGGGATGCCGGTCGAGGAGGTCGCCGCCCTCACCGGATATGATCCCTGGTTCGTCATCCAGATGGCCGAGCTGACAGAGCGGGAACGAGAGCTGCGCAGCTACACCCTAACCACGGTCCCGGCGGCCCTGTTGCGCCAGGCCAAACGAGAGGGGTTTTCGGATGCACAGCTGGCAGCTTTCTTCGGCTGCACAGAAGAGGCAGTCCGCCGTCGCCGCGAGGCTCTGGGCGTCCGCCCGCGCTACGCCCAGGTGGACACCTGCGCGGCGGAGTTCGAGGCTTATACACCCTATCTTTACAGCACCTACGAGGAAAGCGATGAAGCCCCACCGACGGATCGCCCCAAAGTGGTGATCATCGGCAGCGGCCCCAATCGCATCGGGCAGGGGATCGAGTTCGATTACAGCTGTTGCCACGCCGCCTTTGCTCTGCGGGAGGTGGGGATCGAATCGATCATGGTGAACTCCAACCCGGAGACCGTGAGCACAGACTACGACACCTCGGATCGCCTGTATTTTGAGCCGCTGACCCTGGAGGATGTGCTAAACATCGTTGAACGCGAGCGGCCCCTCGGCGTCATTGTGCAGTTTGGGGGGCAGACGGCCCTCAACCTGACCACGCCCCTGCACCGCGCTGGGGCGCCCATCCTGGGCACCCCCCCTGACGCCATCGACCTGGCCGAGGATCGGAGGCGGTTCAGCGCCCTGTTGCGGGACTTGGACATCCCCCAGCCGGAGCATGGGATGGCGACGTCGGTCGAGGAGGCCCTTCAGGTTGCCCAGCGCATCGGCTATCCGGTTCTGGTCCGGCCCAGCTACGTCCTGGGCGGGCGGGCCATGGCCATCTGTTACGATGAGGAGATCTTAGGGGCCTATATGGCTGAAGCGGTATGGGTCTCCCCGGAGCGACCGGTGCTGATCGACCGCTTCCTGGAGGACGCCTACGAGGCGGAAGTGGACGCGGTGGCGGATGGGAAGCGCGTGGTCATCGGGGGCATCCTCCAGCACATCGAGGAGGCAGGGGTGCACTCCGGGGATTCCGCCTGCGTGCTGCCGCCCTATAAGATCTCCCGCTATCATCTCCAGATCATTGAGGAATACACCGAGCGGATCGCCCTGGCCCTGGGGGTGCGAGGGCTGATCAACATCCAGTTTGCCATCAAGGACGATATCGTCTATGTCCTGGAGGCCAACCCGCGGGCCTCCCGCACTGTGCCCTTTATCAGCAAGGCCACCGGCGTTCCCCTGGCCCGCATCGCCACCCGGGTGATGCTGGGACAGCCCCTGGAGGAGATCGGCTTCACCCGGTCGCCGGAAGTGCGCGCCTTCTTCGTCAAGGAAGCCGTGCTGCCCTTCCGCAAGCTGCCAGGGGCGGACGCCGTCCTGGGCCCCGAGATGAAATCCACCGGCGAGGTGATGGGCTGGGCAGAGACCTTCGGCCACGCCTTCGCCAAAGCGGAGATGGCTGCTGGGGATGCTTTACCCCTTGGTGGCACGGTGCTGCTCTCGGTGAACGATTTCGACAAGGGGAACGTGCTGAAGATCGCCCGGGACTTCTATCGCCTGGGTTTCCGACTGATGGCCACCCGGGGCACGGCGGAGGCCCTGCGGCGGGCTGGACTGCCGGTGGAGGTGGTGAACAAGGTGAGCGAGGGCTCCCCCCACGTGGTGGACGCCATCCGGGAGGGACGGGTGCAGCTGATCCTGAACACCCCCCTGGGGCCGCGGGCCTACACCGACGGCATGCGGATCCGCCAGGCGGCCGTGCGCTACGGGGTGCCGCTGCTCACCACCCTCTCCGCAGCTGCTGCGTCCGTCCAGGCCATCCGGGCCATGCGGGAACGGGATTTCACGGCGATGAGCTTGCAGGAGCACTACGCCCGAAAGCGCGGCGCATAGAGATTTTCACCCTGAAGGAGACGGGTCGGAGATGAAGAAAAGGGGGATCTCGATGGATCTTGGGACCGCTGTGGTGCTGACCCTCGCGGCGGTGATGGTAGGCATCGCCTACGCACGGGGCGGGGAGGTGGCGGCGGCCGGATGGCAAGGGGTGTGGCGGGCCGTGCGCGACTTCCTTCCACTCTTCCTCGGGATCTTTATCCTCATCGGCTTCTCGGAAGTCCTGATCCCTCGTGAGGCCATCGCCCGGTGGCTAGGGCCTGGCGCGGGCTGGCGAGGGATCCTGATCGCCAGCGGGGTGGGGATGCTGATCCCCGGCGGGCCCTTTGTCTCCTTCCCCCTGATTGCGATGCTCTATCGGGCCGGAGCCAGCGTAGGCGCAGTGGTCGCCTTCATCACCGCGTGGTCCCTCTGGTCCCTTACCCGGCTGCCCCTGGAGTTTGCCCTCCTGGGCCCGCGCCCGATGATAGCGCGTCTGATCTCCACCCTGTTCATGCCTCCGCTGGCCGGATGGATCGCTCACCTGCTCTTCGATTGACCCTGCTTGAACCGATGCGATCCAGCTGTGAGCGAAGCGGCGCTTCTTGACCAGGGCTTCGATAAGGACTAAGATCTTGATTGATCGATCAATTAATTTTGTGCTCCTTGGCAAGCATAGCGGTCAGAGGGCGCACGAGCTGTCTTTAGCCTGAACCTTTTCACACATCCGGTGGGGGAGGAGATGGGCAAGGGATCCGGTCGTCGCCGGGATCGAGATCGTGAGGCCATACGTCAGCGGATCATCGAGGCCGCCTTTCGGGTTCTCCTTCGCAAGGGCTTCCGGGGGACCTCGAACCGGGAGATCGCCCAGGAGGCCGGGATCTCGCCCGGTCTGATCTACTGGTATTTCCGGAACAAGGAGGACCTCTTCCAGGCTGTGGTGGAGGCGAAAGCCTTCGTCCTCCCCCTGCGGCGGATGGCCCGGGAGATGCAAGAGGCGCCGCCCCAGCAGTTCCTTTCCGAAGTGATGCGGATGGGGCTCTCTCTGTATGAGGATGCGGCGCTGGCGGCGGCGCTGCGGTTGTTGCTGCCTGAGGCGATCCACAGCGGGCGGATCCGGCAGCTGCTTGTCAGCCGGGCGATCCGCCCGGGCTTGGAGGCTATCACCGCTTACCTTGCAGCGCAACAGGCCAAAGGAGCGGTGCGCTCGCTGGATCCCCGGGTCGGCGCCCACCTCTTCATGGGCCTTTTGTTCTCGCAGGCTATCCTGAGCCACCTGCTGCGCCTCCGCTCCCCGGTGCCGGCCCGCCAGCTGTTTGCGGAGGCCCTGGAGATGTATCTGCATGGGATCCTGAGCCCGGAGGCCGGGGAGGTCTCGGCAGAGGAAAGGTATGTGGCTTGATCGATAACCGGGGCGCTGCGCGGTTGCGCCCATGCTTGACGCGACCCTCCCTCAGGAGATGAAGGCAGGGATGTTCCGGCGCATTTGGGCGGTGATCTATAAAGAAGTGCTGCACATCGTGCGGGACCCCCGCACCCTGGCGGTGATGTTCCTGATCCCCGTGGTCCAGCTCTTCCTGCTGGGCTACGCGGCGACCACTGATGTGAAACACATGCCGATGGTGGTCCTGGACTGGGATCGCAGCCCCCAGAGCCAGGAGCTGGTGGACGCCTACCGGGCGGTGGATGTCTTCCGCATCATCGGTTACGTGGACCGTCAGGAGGACCTGGCGCGGCTGCTGGATGCGGGGATCGCCCAAGCGGCCCTGTTGATCCCAAAGGGATACGGAGCGGACGTCCTGGCCGGACGCCCGGCCACGGTGGGGCTGGTCATTGACGGCAGCGACCCTGCGATGGCCAGCAACGCCCACGCGGCGGCCCTCTCCATCGCCCAGAACCACTCCACGCAGATCCTCTGGCGGACGCTGAACCTGGACCCTCGGCGGATGCCTGGTCTGGATCCGCGTCCCCGGGTCTGGTATAACCCGGAGATGCGTAGCGCCAACTATATGATCCCCGGCCTGATCGGCGCTATCCTTCAATTCCTCACGATGTTCCTCACCGCCCAGGCCATCGTCCGGGAGCGAGAGCAGGGGACAATGGAGCAGCTCATCGTCACGCCCATCCGGCCGGTTGAGCTGGTGATGGGGAAGGTGGCCCCTTACGTCTTGATTGCCTACATCGATTTTGCCATCATCCTGACCCTCGGAGCCCTCTGGTTTCAGATTCCCTTCCGAGGGAACCTGAGCCTGCTCCTGGCCCTATCCGGGTTGTTCCTGCTTTCCTCCCTGGGACTCGGGCTGTTGATCTCCACGGTGGCCTCCACGCAGCGGGAGGCGATGTTGCTGACCAATTTCCTCCTCCTACCCTCCATTTTCTTAGCTGGCCTCCTCTTCCCTCTTCAGGCGATGCCTCAGGTCCTTCAGTGGATCAGTTATCTGATCCCCCTCCGTTACATGTTGGTGATCCTGCGCAGCATCATCGTGAAGGGGGTGGGCATCGAGCCCTTGTGGGACGAAACATTCGCCCTCCTCTTGTTCGGAATGGCCACCATGGGCTTGGCAGCCCGCCGCTTCCGGAAGCGGCTGGAGTGAATCTATGCGGTAGGAGTGACGTTCGCCGTGACCCTTGCGGGATCGATGGTGTAGGAGCGCCTTTAGCCGCGACCCTTGCTTTGGCAAATTATGGGCGGCGAAGTAGTGCAGGTCGAGCATCTGGAGAAACGCTTCGGGGCAGTGCATGCCCTCCGGGATCTCTCGTTCGTCGTAGAGGATGGAGAGATCTTCGGGATCATCGGGCCGGACGGGGCGGGGAAGACCACGTTGTTACGCCTCCTCGCCGGGGTCCTGCGGCCGGATGCGGGGACGATCCGGGTGCTGGGGCGCGATCTGCTGCGCGAGCCCGAGCGGATCCGCCGATCCTTGGGTTACATGCCGCAGATCTTCAGCCTCTACGGGGATCTCACAGTCCGCGAGAACCTGTCTTTCTTTGCCACAACGTATGGATTGCGGGATCCCGAATGGATTCAGCGGATGCTGCGCTTTGCCCGCCTGGAGCGGTTCTTAGATCGCCGGGCGGCGCAGCTCTCCGGGGGCATGCAGAAGAAGCTGGCCCTGATCGGGGCGATGGTCCACCGGCCCCGCTTGCTGCTCCTGGACGAGCCCACTACGGGGGTGGACCCGCTGTCGCGGCGGGAGCTCTGGGATCTGCTCAGCGAGTTCCATGTTCAGGGGGTGACCATCTTGTTGACCACACCGTATCTCGATGAGGCGGAACGCTGCACGCGTGTTGCCCTGATGCACCAGGGGCGGATGCTGGCGGTGGACACGCCAGGAAGGCTCCGGTCTTCGCTCGGCCACCTGGTGATCGAAATCCTCGCCCAGCCGGTCCTGCGGGCCCAGGCGGCTCTGGCGGCCCATCCCGCGGTTCTGGAGGCCGTGGTCCTGGGGGATCGGGTGCGGGCGGTGGTCCGGGAGGGCGGGGCGACCCCTCCCGAGCTCGTCACGGCGCTGCGGGCGCTTCCGGGGATCGATGTCCAGGAGGCCCGCTGGGCCCCTCCGCGTCTGGAAGAGGTGTTCGCCTATCTAATGCGCCAGGAGGGAAGCCGTGGCTGAAGTAGTGGTTCGAGCGGAAGGCTTGACCCGGCGGTTCGGAGCGTTCACCGCTGTGGACCACATCTCCTTTGAAGTCCGCCAGGGGGAGATCTTCGGCTTCCTGGGGCCGAACGGGGCAGGGAAGACCACCACCATCCGCATGCTGCTAGGGCTGCTAGAGCCCACGGAGGGCCGGGCGTGGGTGCTGGGGTATGATGCCGCCCGGGAGACGGTGCGCATCCGCCCGCGTGTCGGTTACGTGAGCCAGCGGTTCAGTTTGTATCCTGATCTCTCTGTGGAGGAGACGCTGTGGTTTTATGGAGCCGCCTATCAGTTGCCCGCCCGACGGCTCCGAGCGCGTATCATGACAGTGCTAAAGCAACTGAATCTGGCTGGGCAGGCCCGACGTCTGGTCTGCCACCTGGCAGGAGGCTGGCGGCAACGGATGGCCCTGGCAGTGGCCCTGCTCCACGAGCCGGAGATCATGTTCCTGGACGAGCCCACGGCGGGGATGGATCCCCTGGCCCGCCGGGAGATCTGGTCGCTGCTTTATCAGCTGGCTGAGCAGGGGGTGACGATCTTCGTCACCACGCATTATATGGACGAGGCGGAGCAGTGCTCCCGTCTGGCCCTCATCCACGGCGGGCGCTTGCTGGCCCAGGGGACCCCTTTCGAGCTCAAGGAGCAGGCCGGGCCAGAGGGGATCGTCGCGGTCTCCGCCACGCCGCTGGGGCAAGCTTTCCTCATTTTACGGGATTGGTCCATCTTCCAACACGTTGCCTTCCACGGTGCCCGGATCCACGCCTATCCCCGGGATCCAGAGCTTTCCATCGAGCAGATCTGCCGGAGTCTGGAGGAGGCGGACTTAAAGGAGATCTCTGTGGAGTGGATTCGGCCCTCCTTAGAGGATGTGTTCCTCTGGCTGGTGGATCAGGCAGCGAAAGGGGCTGAACTCCCTTCGCGGTCAGGAGGTGTGTTTCGATGAACGGACGCAAGAACACCGGATGGTGGTTGGGGTTGCTTATCCTGCTCAGCGCCTGTCAGCCGGGGGTTGGTCAGCCGCTGGTGGTCTCCGGTTATCTGGAGGCGCGGACGATCGATGTGATCGCGGTGGAGGGCGGTCGCGTGCTTCAAGTTCGGGTGGAGGAGGGAGATGTGGTCCAACCCGGGCAGCCTCTTGTAGATCTGGACCCGGCCTTTCTAGAAGCGCAGATCCGGATGGCGGAGGCCCAGGTGGCGCAAGCCCGAGCAGCGCTGGAAGCCCTGGAGGCAGGGCCCCGGGAGGAGGACTTGCGGGAGGCGGCCGCGCGAGTGGACCAGGCCCAGGCGCTGCGGGACGGCGCATATCGGGCCTGGCAGGATGCGCGGGCGATGCGCCGCGAGCCCCAGGATCTGCTGCTCCAGCGGGAGGTGACTGCCGCGCAGGTCCAGGTGGCCCAAGCGCGGCTGGAGCAGGCGCTAGCCCTCAAGGATGTCGCGGAACGGTTGAAGAGCCGGGCTGAGGCGGCGATGCGGGACTGGGAGCAGCTTCCCCCTTCTCTCCGTCCGCCGTTGCCCGCGGAGGTGCAGGACGCGGCTTATGCCTACTGGTCCGCCTGGGCGGAGGTGAACCGGGCCGGCGCCGCCTACGATGGGAGTCGTGCCCTTCTGGAATACCTAGATGCGGTGATTCGGGATCCGATCGCCTTGCGAGCGCAGGAGGTGGAGGCGGAGGGACAGTATCGGGCCGCGGAGGCTGCGCTGGAAGCTGCCCAGTCACAGCAGATGGCCCTTCGGGCGGGCGCCTCGCCGGAGCAGCGGGAAGCTGCGCGGGCACGCCTGCGGCAGGCGGAGGCAGCCCTAGAGGCCTTGAAAGCCCGCCGCTCCCGTTTCCAGCTTCTCGCCCCTCAGGAAGGGATCGTGGCGCTGCGGGCGGTGGAGCCCGGCGAGGTGGTGGCCCCCGGGACCCGGGTGCTGCAGCTGATGGATCTTCAGACCCTGGAGCTGGTCGTCTACCTCCCGGAAGCAGCGCTGGGCCGGGTGCGACCCGGGATGAAAGTCCCGGTGACCGTGGAGGGGTTCCCAGGCGAGCGGTGGGAGGGGGTGATCGCCCACGTTGCGGAGGAGGCCTCCTTCACCCCGCGCAACCTCCAGAGCCCAGAGCAGCGGGCGCGGCTGACCTTCGCGGTGCGCATCCGCTTAGAGAGCCCAGACGGTCGTCTGAAACCGGGAGTGCCCGCGGATGTAGAGATCCCCTAGAGGAGGATCCCCCGGATGCGTCGATTCGGTGCGGTGTGGATGCTCCTGATGATCGGGATTGTCATTGGGATCGGGGGATGGACCCTCCTGCGGTTCCCTCGAAGCGCAGATGGGGTGGAGATGCGGTTTTCCAGCACCCTTACTGGTCGGAGCGTTCGCCTCTCGACGGAAGTAGGGGGAACGGTGCGCTGGCTGGCCGATGAGGGCATGATGGTGAGGGCAGGGGAGGTCGTCGCCGAGCTGGACGATCCGGTCCTCCGACAGCAATTCCAGGAAGCGGAGGCGGCGGTGGAGGCGGCCCAGGCGGAGCTCGCCGCGCTGGAGACGGGGGTGTCGCCGGAGCAGCTCGCCGCCCTTGCCGCGCAGGTCCGCCAGTCGGAGGCGGAGCGCGCACTGGCCGAGGAGCTCTGGCAGATGGCGCAGCGCCAGCTGCGGACGCCTCAGGACCTGGAGCGCCAGATTATGGAAGCTCGGACGGCGCTTGCGGTGGCCGAGCAGGGGGTTGAGCGGGCCCGGGCCGACCTGGAGAAGGCACGGGCGGAGCGGGATCGTCTCCCCCTTGATCAACGGGAAATCGCCGACCGGCAGGTGGCTGCAGCGGAAGCGGCGCTGCGAGCCGCGGAGGCAGAGCGGGATGCAGCCCGAGCCCGGCTGGAGGGCCTGCTCCGAATCCGCCAGCAACCCCTTGCGCTGCAGGCGCAGGTCCACGCAGCGGAGGCTCGAGCCCGGGCGGCGGAGGCCGCCGTCCGAGTGGCTCAGGCCCGACTGGATCGCGCCTGGAACGGGCCCACACCCTGGGAGCGCGATGCAGCCCGGGCAGCCGTGGCCCTGGCCGAGGCGCGACGGGATCTGCTGCGCCTACAGGTCGAACGGCTGCGCCTCACCGCGCCGTTCTCCGCAACGGTTTCCGAGCATCTGGCCCGCATTGGCGAAACCCTGGGGGCCGGACAGCCCGTCCTCAGCCTCAGCACAGTGGATCCCCTGGAGATCACAATTTATGTGCCGCTGGGGCAGGTAGGGCAGTTGCGTGTAGGCCAGACCGTGAAGGTTCAAGTGGATGCCTTCCCCAGCGAAGCGTTCCCCGGTGTGATCGCCCGGATTGCGCCGCAGGCGACCTTCACCCCCCGCAACGTCCGGACCCAGGAGGAACGTCAGGCCCTGGTCTTTCCGGTGACTGTGCGGGTGCCCAACCCGGAGGGACGGCTGAAGGCCGGCATGCCCGCCGATGTCATGCTTTCCCTCGAGCCTTGAGCAATCCTGAGGTCAGGGCGGTCGCTCGCTTTTCGCTTTCAGGCGCGGAAGAAGGAAGGGATGAAGGGAACCAGGGCGTCCCAGCCTTCGGTGATCACCCGCTCCCGAGCGGCCGGATCCAGCGTCAGGGTCACGACCTCGCCTTCCGTGTGGATCACGAAGGTGACTGTCTCCTCATTGCTGGGAAGGATCTGGGTGATGCAAGGTCGATCCACGCCCATGGGGTGTTCCGCAAGGAAGGCGAAACACCGGACGCAGAAAGGCAGACTGCACGTACAGATGTCCCGATCGATATAGATCCTCACGGGGTCCTCCCCATCTTCAGGCCCGACGCGCGCTGTCTACGGGATCGCGCATCGCGACCTTGCTGATCTCTGTTCTCAATATCCCTCTCTTCCAGTATCCCTCTCTGCAAGGCGCTGAGGTAGTGAGTTCCAACAGACAGAGCAGGTGAATATTGACATGGAAATCGGGAGGGGGAGCCGCGGGGAGCAATCCCCCTCTCGGGAATGG
>JAGHYO010000034.1 GCA_017743605.1 Thermoflexus sp.
ATCGGCCCGGCGAAGGTGACCCGGGAGGGGAGCGACCTCACCGTCTTCGCCTACGGGATGATGCATTACTACGCTCTCCAGGCGGCCGAGATGGTGGCAAAGGAAGGGATCGACGTAGAGGTGGTGGATCTGCGGACCCTGGCCCCGGTGGACAAGGCGACGATCCTGAACTCGGTGAGGAAGACGGGGAAGGCCCTCATCGTCTATGAGGACAACCTGACCCTGGGCTACGGGGCGGAGGTGGCGGCCATCCTGGCCGAGGAGGGCTTCGAATACCTGGACGGCCCGGTGATGCGGCTGGCGGGGCTGGACGTGCCAGGGGTGCCCTTCAGCCCGCCCATGCAGGATTTCTTCATGCCTAGCCCGCAGAAGATCGCCGAGGCCATCCGGCGCTTGGCCCGCTATTGAGGGACGCCCGCTATCTTCCTCGGGAGGCCTTCCGATGCCGACTCAGGTGATCATGCCGCAGCTGGGGGAGAGCGTGGTGGAGGGGAAGATCCTCCGCTGGCTGAAACGAGAGGGGGAGCCGGTTCGTCAGTTCGAGCCCCTTCTGGAGGTGGAGACGGAGAAGGTGACCACCGAGGTGACGGCGCCGGCCGATGGGGTGCTGCTCAAGATCTACTTCCCCGAGGGCGTCACCGTGCGGGCGGGGACGCTGATCGCCATGGTGGGGCGGCCGGGGGAGCCGGTCCCCGGGCGGCCCTACCGGGTGGGCCACGGGGGAGAGATCGAGCCCTTGGAGGAGGCCCCGGTCGCCGCGCCTGCGGCGGGCGCTGCTCCGCCCGCCTCGGAGCTGGCTCCGGCGGGCCGCCGGGAGGGCAGTCCGCGCATCTCCCCCGTGGTGGCCCGGATGGCAGCGGAATACGGGATCGATCTCTCGAAAGTCTCGGGCACCGGGGAGGGCGGCCGTGTCACCAAGAAGGATCTCCTGGCCTATATCGAGCGGATGCAGCTCCAGCCGGCAGGCGCCTCGACGGCCCCTCGGGAGGCGGAGCCGCCGCCTTGGGAGCAGCCGGGGACCGGGGAGCTGTTCCGGCCCACGGAGGAGGTGTTGCAGGCCGCCCCGGCCCCGGCCGCGCCTCCTGCGCCCGTGGCCCTGCCACCCCCGCCTGCAGCCCCAGCGATGCCCTATGAGATCCTCCCCCTCACCTCGATGCGCCGGGCTATCGCCGAGCACATGGTCCGCTCCAAGCACACCTCCCCGCATGTCACCACCGTCTTCGAGGTCGACATGAGCCGGGTGATGGCCCACTATGAAGCGAACCGGGCGGCCTTTGAGCGGGAGGGGGTACGTCTGACGTTAACGCCGTATTTCATCATGGCCGCCGTGGCCGCCCTCAAGGCTTACCCGATCCTGAACAGCGCATGGACCGAGGAGGGGATCCGGGTCTATCGGGTTTACCACATTGGGGTGGCGGTCTCCTTGGGGGAGGAAGGGCTGATCGTGCCGGTGATCCGGAACGCAGACACCTACAGCCTGGTGGGGCTGGCCCGGGCAGTCCAGGACGTGGTGGAACGGGCCCGCAAGCGTCAGCTGAAGCCCGACGAGGTCCAGGGCAGCACCTTCACCCTCACCAACCACGGCGTCTCGGGCAGTCTCTTCGCCACCCCGATCATCAACCAGCCCAACTGCGCCATCCTGGGCGTGGGGCGCGTCCACAAGCGCCCGGTGGTCGTGGAGACCCTCCAGGGGGATGCCCTGGCCATCCGCCTGATGGTCTACCTCGCCCTGACCATCGACCACCGTATCGTCGACGGCGCCCAGGCGGATGCCTTTATGAGCAAAGTGAAAACAGTGCTGGAGGGCTGGGCTTAAATGAGCGCCTCACAGGAGACATGGGTTCGGGTCGCACGCGTCTCGGAGGTGCAGGCCACGGGCGTCCACGTCGTCCAAGCCGGTCGCTACACCATCGCCCTCTTCGCCGAAGGGGACCGGATCTACGCTGTGGACAACCGGTGCCCCCACATGGGCTTCCCTCTCCGCCGGGGGACCCTGCGGGATGGCTTGCTCACCTGCCACTGGCATCACGCCCGCTTCGATCTGCAGACGGGAGGGACCTTCGACCTGTGGGCCGATGATCTGATCGTGTTCCCGGTAGAGATCCGGGGCGATGAGGTATGGGTGAACCTGTCCTCTTTGAGGGATGCGCGGGAACGGGCCCAGGCCCGGCTGGAGGATGGGCTGAAACATGCCTTGCCTCTGGTCCTGGCCAAGGCCGTCCTGCGCCTTCTGGACCTCGGGGAGGACCCGGTCGAGATCTTCCGGGTCGGGCTGGGCTTCGGCGTGCGCCACCAGCGGGGCGGCTGGGGGCCCGGGTTGACGATCCTCACAGCGATGATGAACATGCTCCCGCACCTGGACCCCTCGGACCGGCCCCTGGCGCTCTACCACGGCCTGGCAGCGGTGGCCGCGGATGTCGAGGACTCCCCGCCACGGTTCCCCGTTCGCTCCCTCCCCGGGGCTTCCGATCCGGATCGCCTTCAACGGTGGTTCCGGCAGTTTGTAGAGGTGCGGGATGCGGAGGGGGCGGAGCGCTGCCTGGCCTCCGCCGTTGCGGCTGGCCTGCCCCCCGCCCTTATCGCCGGGATGATCTTCGCCGCGACCACGGATCACCGCTACTTGGCCACCGGCCATGCCCTGGACTTCGTGAACAAGGCCTTCGAGGCTTTGGAGATCACAGGTTGGGCGGACGCCGGCCCGGTGCTGACCAGCTTGGTCCCGGTCCTGGTGCGGGGGCAGCGGATGGAGGAGAACGCTGCCTGGCGCCACCCGGTGGACCTGGTGGGGCTCCTGGAGCGGGCCTTCGAGGCGCTGCCGGCCCTCCGCCCATCCCTGGAGGGGCGTTGGGCCGGGCCGGAGGCGCTGCTCCCGGTGTTGCTGGGGGAGGATCCCGAGGCCATCGTCGAAGCCCTGCTAAGCGCGCTTCGAGAGGGAGCGCCCTGGGCGGAGGTCGCCGGGACGGTCGCCCTGGCCGCGGCGCTCCGGATCGTTCGCTTCTCTCTGCACAACGAGCACAGCGATTGGGACACCGCCCTGCACACCTTCAGCTTCGCCCACGCGGTTCACCAGGCGATGCGCCGGTTCCCTTCTCCTGCCCTCCTGCGGGGGGTCTTCGACGCAGCCATGAGCGTCTACCTGGATCGGTTCCTGAACGTCCCGCCGGCGCCCTTCCCGGAGCCCCGTGCCCCTGCGGGGATGCCCGATCGCCTGATGGAAACCCTTGCCGCCCTCCTGGATCGGCAGGGGGCGGTGCAGGAGGCCGCCTCCGTGGTGGCTGGTTGCCTGCAGGGGGAAGGCAATGCGGGCCCGGTGCGGGCCGCCCTGGGGCATGCCCTGTTGCGCGAGGACCGGGACTTCCATACGATCCAGATGGTGGAGGCTGCCTTCCAGGAATCCACGATCTGGCGGGGAACCCCCTGGGAGCCCTTCCCCTTGATCGCTGCCGCCCGCTACTTGGCTGCCCACGCCCCCACGCGACGGGCTCAGGAGCAGATCTACCGCATCGCCGAGCGCCTTCGCCGGGGCGAACGCCTTTACGAAGACGCGTAAGGAGCCCTCCCCCTTATGCCGCGGCGACCAGGTAGCAGGAAGGGTCGGCCCGGAGGGCCCGCTGGGAGGAAGCATAACACAAGCAGAAACGTTGCCCTTCCCAGTCGGCTACGACAGGCCGTGGCGACCTCCACCTCGCCGACCGGATCGCGGGCCCGTGTCGGGCGGGGTTCCGAGAGCGTGATCGGCTCAGCCATGGCTTGCCGGTGCACCTGCGTGATCTCCGCCACCACCGAGAGGGCGATCTCGTCCCGGGTCACGGCCTCCAGGTCCAAGCGGGCCGGCGCCCGGATCCGCCTCAGGTCCGCCTCGGACCACCCGGACTGTTACAGGAAGTTCAGGATCGCTTGGGCTCGACGTAAGGTTTGCCACGTTGGAGTGGCGGTCCCCCTGGGGGAGGAAGGGCTGATCGTGCCGGTGATCCGGAACGCAGACACCTACAGCCTGGTGGGGCTGGCCCGGGCAGTCCAGGACGTGGTGGAACGGGCCCGCAAGCGTCAGCTGAAGCCCGACGAGGTCCAGGGCAGCACCTTCACCCTCACCAACCACGGCGTCTCGGGCAGTCTCTTCGCCACCCCGATCATCAACCAGCCCAACTGCGCCATCCTGGGCGTGGGGCGCGTCCACAAGCGCCCGGTGGTCGTGGAGACCCTCCAGGGGGATGCCCTGGCCATCCGCCTGATGGTCTACCTCGCCCTGACCATCGACCACCGTATCGTCGACGGCGCCCAGGCGGACGCCTTTATGAGCAAAGCGAAAACGGTGCTGGAGGGCTGGGCTTAGGAGGGGTTCTGCAACGGCGGAGCCTCTCCCAGAGAGGGAGCGTCCCCGGGCGGCGTCCACGTATTTTGGGTTCCGATCAGCAGCAAGGAGGGCAAAAGGTGCAAAAAGATCACGAGCGGCACGCCCAGAAAGAAGCCCATCTTCCAGTTTATCCATCCTACCAGGACGTTGATGATCAGGGCAAGAAGTAGGGAAAGGAGAGCCAGCCTTCGACCGGCTGCCCACTTGATCATTGTCGAGAAGGCCACTGAAATCCCCCAAAGCATTTGGAGAATCAGCACGAGTTCTCCGGCGATCCATCCCAAATTGGTCGGCGCTTTGATCACTAAGAGATCTTCATGGACATATAGCAATATTATATAAGTTGCGGAAATTAAAAAGACAAAAGGCCCATAAATTACAAACAAAATTTTTAATAGTTTTGACTTGAGCGTCATCCTTTCCTCCATAATCGATAGCTATCGCAACGGATGATCAGGCCAAGAGCCTTCTGGAGAACGATTGTCGCATGGACTCACCCATTTAGGACAGCGGCCTAACGCGCTACGTGCAAAAGCATAGTCGTCGTTCATGGTTATAGGAGTATCGTGAGGGGCTCGCAATGTCGATTTTGACCCATTGGACCCTGTTGAAATCGACGGTAGCCTGAGGTGCCAACCGAAATCCACCCCGGGTATACCATACGGAAGTGCATCGGCTTTGGAGCAAGGCGATGGCTCCGATTCGGCTTCTAATAGCGGGTGATCATCCTCCTCTCCGCTACGGTCTTCGGGTTCTGCTAGAGCAGGATCCGGGTGTGCGGTTGATCGCGGAGGCCAGCGATGGCTTCTCCGCGCTTCAGCAGATAGAATGCCTTCAGCCAGATGTGGCGATCCCGGATATTCGCCTACCGGGACAGGATGGACTGGAGGTGGCCCGTATCGTCCGTGCGCAGGGCTGGCCCACCCGTGTCCTCCCGCGAAGTGCTTGTGCCTATGATGCTTATCTCCAAGAGGCCATCGCCATCGGCGTCGAAGGTTATCTTTTGAAGAACGAGGAGCTACAAACCCTCGTCAACGTCGAAGCCCTCCGCTCGGACGCCAGCTCATCGGACCTCATCCTGAGTCCTCAGCGGAACAGGTTGTCCTGCCCGTCCGGCAGGGATGGGGCAGACGTCTGAGGCATCCGCCCCACTCCCGCGCCCTCTCGGTTCATTCGGTGATCCCGTGTTCCCGCAGGATCTTCTGGATCTTCCACGGCGTGATCAGCGTGTCGATGTGGCGCACTCTTAGGTGGGACTGTGCGTCCACGGCGGCGTTGACGAGGGCGGCCGGGGAGCCCACATTGGCCGATTCACCCGCCCCTTTGGTCCCCAGCGGGTGATGCGGGGACGGCGTCAGCGTGCGGTTCAGCTCCCAGCGCGGCGTCTCCACAGCGGTGGGGATCAGGTGTTCCGTGAAGTTCGAGGAGAGGCGGTTGCTGTTCTCATCATAGGCGATCTCCTGCATGTAGGCGATAGCAAAGCCCTCTGTGAGGCCACCGTAGATCTGGCCCCCCGCGATCATCGGGTTGATCACCGTCCCGCAGTCGTCAACACCTACGAGCCGCCGGACCTTCACCTATCCAGTCCCTTCACACAGGCATAGGTTCCGAAGGGGAAGGTGAGGTTCGGCGGGCCGTAGTAGTAAACAGCTTCCGGGCCCGGTTCCATCGCTGGAGGCAGGTTGGTGTAGGCGGCGAAGGCCACCTGGGGAAAGGTCACGGATTTTCCGGGGACGCCTTGGACGATGAAGCGCCTTTCCTCCCAGACGATGCCCTCCTCCGCCGCCTCCAGCAGATGGGCGGCGATCCTGCGGGCCTTCTCACGGATGGCGGCGGGCGCACATGGCCGCCGCCTCTGCCATGGGGGTGCTGCGGCTGGCGTAGGTCCCCAGGCCGTAGAGAGCGGTGTCGGTATCCCCTTCCTCGACCAGCGCATCCTCCACTGAGACCTCCAATGCATGGGCGATGATCTGGGCGTAGGTCGTCTCATGGCCCTGCCCCTGATGATAAGCGCCGAAGCGGGCCAGGATCTTGCCGGCGGGATAGGCCCGGATCTCGAAGCGGTCGAACATCTTCAGGCTGGCGATGTCGAAGGCATGGCTCTACCCCGCTCCTACGATCTCCGTGTAGGAGGAGATGCCGATGCCCATTAGCTCGCCCTGGCCCCAACGCTCTTCCGGTTCCCGCCGGAGCTCACCGTGGTCAATCAGCGCCAGGGCCCGGTCCAGGGCCGCTATGTCATTGCCGCTGTCGTAGGTCCAGCCCAGGGCCGAGCGATGGGGGAACTTCTCCAGCGGGATGAAGTTCCGCTATCTCGGTGACCCCGCCCTCGATGCGCCGCCCCGCCAGACTCCCCGCTGCCCTATCGAGGAGGTCACCGAATGGCGGGGATGGTCCTGAACGCCTGAGCTCTCTCGCTCGCACGGCCTTCCATCCGGTGGGAGGGACAGACGATCGTTTGTTGTGTCTATCGCCTCTGCATATAATGACGATAAGCCTCGCCACGAGAGAGATCTCGGGTCGGAGGGCGCCATGTTCGATCGGGAGAAGCTCCAAGAGCTGGCCGCCGCGCGGGACCGCTGGGAGGAGACCACGCTCCAGCAGTGGCTGGCCCGTATGCCCGAGCGCCCGGAGACCTTCACCACCGTCTCCGGGGAGCCGGTGAACCGCCTCTACACCCCCCTCGACATCCCCGACTTCGACTATATGCGCGACCTGGGGTTCCCCGGCGAATACCCCTTCACCCGCGGCATCCACGCCACCATGTATCGGGGCCGCCTCTGGACGATGCGTCTGTTCGCCGGCTACGGCACCGCCGAGGAGACCAACGCCCGGTTCAAGTATCTGCTGGAGCACGGCCAGACCGGCCTTTCCATTGCCTTCGATCTCCCCACCCTCTACGGCTACGACACCGATGATCCCATGGCCGAAGGGGAGTTCGGCAAGTGCGGGGTCGCCGTCTCCTCACTGCGGGACATGGAGATCCTCCTGGACGGCCTCCCGCTGGATCAGATCACAACTTCCATGACCATCAACGGGCCGGCAGCCATCATTTGGGCGATGTATTTGGCTGTGGCGGAGAAGCGCGGCATCCCATGGGATCAGATCGGGGGGACCACCCAGGCGGACATCCTGAAGGAATACATCGCCCAGAAGGAGTGGATCTTCCCGCCGGAGCCCTCCATGCGCCTGGTCGTGGACATGATCGAGTTCGGCTCCAAATATGTGCCGAAATGGAACCCCATCAGCATCAGCGGCTACCACATCCGGGAGGCGGGGGCCACAGCGGCCCAGGAGCTGGCCTTCACTCTGGCGAATGGCTTCGAATACGTCCGCTGGTGCCTGCAGCGGGGCTTGGACATCGATTCCTTCGCGCCCCGCCTCTCGTTCTTCTTCAACTGCCACAACGACTTCTTTGAGGAGATCGCCAAGTTCCGGGCCGCCCGCCGGATCTGGGCCCGGGAGATGCGGGAGACCTTCGGGGCCAAGAACCCCCGCTCCTGGTGGCTGCGCTTCCACACCCAGACCGCCGGCTGCACCCTCACCGCCCAGCAGCCCTACGTGAACGTGATCCGGGTGGCCCTCCAGGCCCTGGCCGCGGTGCTCGGCGGCACCCAGTCGCTTCACACCAACTCCCTGGACGAAGCCCTGGCCCTGCCCAGCGAGTTCGCCGTCAAGCTCGCCCTGCGCACCCAGCAGGTCATCGCCTACGAGAGTGGGGTGACCCGCACCGTCGACCCCCTGGGAGGCAGCTACTACGTGGAATATCTGACCGACCGCCTGGAGCAGCAGGCCTACGAATATTTCCGCAAGATCGAGGAGCTGGGCGGGGTGATCCCCGCCATCGAGATCGGCTTCTTCCAGCGGGAGATCGCCGAGGCCGCCTACCGCTACCAGAAGGAGATCGACGAGAAGCAGCGCATCATCGTGGGGGTGAACGAGTTCGTGGAGGATGAGGAGGAGATCAAGCCACCCATCCTTCAGATGGATCCCGAGGGGGAGCACCGGCAGCGGGCGCGCCTGCAGCAGCTGCGCCTGGAGCGGGACAACGAGCGGGTGGGGCAAACCCTGGCTGCCCTCCAGGAGGCGGCCCGCAAGGAGAACGAGAACCGGATGCCTTACATCTTGGAGGCGGTGAAGGCCTACGCCACCCTCGGGGAGATCACCCGCACCCTCAAGGCCGTCTGGGGGACCTGGCAGGAGCCGCTGATCCTCTGAGCCGAATCCCGCAGACAGAGGAAGAGCCTGCCGGAGGAGGGATCTGCGACCATGGGGCATGCCCCTACGCGCGTTCGCTGGCTCCGCACCGGGCTGGGCCTGGGGCTGGTCGCCCTCCTGGCCCTGAGCCTCCCGGCCTCCGAGCCCTCCCGCTCTATGGAAACCCGTCTGGGCCTCCTGCTGCAGGGGGAAAGCTTTCACTTCCCCGAATGGGCGCTTCAGGCCTGGGCGGAGAAGATCCTCCTCGCGGTGGCCCAACCTCAGGCCTTCCTGGACGATGAGACCCAGCGCCGAACGGTGCGGCGCTACCTTCGACGCCTAGCCGAGGCCCGGGAGGCAGCGGCTACCCTAGAACGGGAGATGTCCGCGCCCAACCCACCGGATCCAGGGGCCATCGCGGCGCTCCGGAGGCAGTGGGAGGAAGCCTATGGGCAGGCCCAGGCCCTCCGTCCCCTGGCCGAGGTCATCTTCTCCGAGCAGCTTGGCCTGATCTTGGCCCAGGAGGGGCTGACGCTCCTGGGCCAGCCGATCCCCCCGGTTCACATCCGCCTCACGGCGATGCCCAACCTCATGGTCCTCTCCCCGCGGGAGCGCATCGCCCTCATCACCTCCTTCGCCCTGCGGGCCGACCTCACTGCCGACGAGATGGATCGCTTAGAGCGGCAGGTAGATGGGCGGCTCAACGTCTCCTCTTTGGTGGTGCCCCTGGGCGGCCTGGCTTTCTACCCAGCGATGATTATGGAGGCCACCGGGCTGCTGGAGCTCACCGAGATCATCGCCCACGAGTGGACCCATCACTGGCTCTTCATGGGGCCTTTGGGATGGTTTTACAACCGCCCGGAGGCCCGCACCATCAACGAGACTGTCGCCGATCTGGCGGGGAAAGCCCTGGGCTGCGCCTGGCTGGCCCGCTTCTACCCCGAAGATCTCCCGCCCCCGCCGGCAGACGCTGTCCCCGCTCCGGCTCCATCGGACCGGCCAGCTTTCGACTTCGGCCGGGAGCTGGCGAAGACCCGCACCGAGGTGGAACGCCTGCTGGCCCGGGGCGAGGTCCGCCAGGCGGAGCTCTATATGGAAGCCCGCCGGCGGGTTTTCGTCGCCCACGGTTACGCCCTGCGGAAGCTGAACCAGGCCTTCTTCGCCTTCTACGGCGCCTACGCGGCAGAGGAGGGAGCGGCAGGCGTCGAGGATCCCATCGGCCCGCGGGTCCGTCGTCTCTGGGCCCAGAGCCCCTCCCTGCGCGCCTTTCTCTTCCGCATGCTGTTCATCACCGACCTCGCTGGCCTGCGCCGTGCCCTGGGGGAACCGGTTCAATAGTTGACGCCGCCCGCGAAAAGGATTAGAACTCCACATGGGCGCGGGTCCGTTGGGGGAGTCCGGGCGAGCCGGGCTGAGAGGGCGGCCGAATCCGCCGCCGACCCCTCGAACCTGATCCGGATCATGCCGGCGGAGGGAAAGCGGGCGCGCCGTAGGCTTCACTGCTGCTGACCCCTTGCAGTCCCCCCTTCCTTCGCCAGGAGATCCGGGACGGGAAAGCCGGTTTCTGGGTGATCTGCCCTCCAGAGCACAGGAGCCGAGCGATGGCGGAAGAGATTGTGATTGTGGGAGGGGGCATCTGCGGTCTCTCCATCGGCTGGTTCCTGGCCCGCTCCGGGTATCCGGTCGCCCTCCTGGAGCGCGGCGGCGCGGGCCTGGAGGCGACCTGGGCAGCGGCTGGGATGCTGGCCCCCCATGCCGAGGCAGAGCCCGGCGAGGAGGGGCTGCTGCCCCTGCTGCGGGCCAGCCGCGACATGTGGGCGGACTTCGCTCGGGAGCTGGAGGCTGCCTCAGGCATCCCCGTGGATTACCGGGACGAGGGCACGCTGGTGGTGGCCCTGGATCGGGACGACGCGGAACGATTGAAGTTCCTCTATGAATTCCAGCGGAGCCAGGGACTGCCCACAGAGTGGCTTTCAGGATACGAGGCGCGGCGGATGGAGCCGCATCTCTCTCGATCCGTGGTGGCCGCCATCTATAGCCCGCAGGACCATCAGGTGGACAACCGGAAGGTCGCCCGGGCGCTGGTCGAGGCCTTCCGGCGCGCTGGAGGGCGCCTGCGGGAGCACACAGAGGTCACCGGGATCGTGATCGATGAGAACCGGGTCCTGGGCGTGCGCCTGGCCCGGGGGTTCCTGGAGGCCCATACCGTCATCCTGGCCGCCGGGGCGTGGTCCGCTCGGATCCCCGGCCTCCCCGATTCCGTCCGCCCGCCGGTCCGCCCCATCAAGGGGCAGATGCTGGCCGTGCAGATGCCTCCGGAGGCCCCGTTGATCCGGCACGTCGTCTGGGGCCCGGACGCCTACCTAGTGCCCCGACGGGATGGCCGGCTGCTCATCGGGGCCACGGTGGAGGAGAAGGGGTTCGACGCCAGTCTGACGGCGGGGGGCATCTTCCGCCTGTTGCGGGGGGCATGGGAGATCCTGCCGGGCATCGACGAGCTGCCCATTGTGGAGATGTGGGTGGGCTTCCGGCCCGGGAGCCGGGACGATGCCCCCATCCTGGGGCCGACGGTGGTGGAGGGCCTGATCCTGGCCACAGGGCACCACCGAAACGGCATCCTGCTAGCTCCGATCACCGCCTATGCCATCCACCACCTGATCGCCCGAGGGGAGCTCCCTGAGATCGCGAAGCCCTTCACCCTGGAGCGCTTCCGGGCCAGGATGCCGGTGGCCCCTCCAGGATCCGGGAGGTGAAGCGATGGAGCGCACGGGAACGTCAGAGGCGATCCTGACCGTCAACGGGCAGCGCTATCCCTATCAGCCGGGGACCATCCAGGAGTTGCTGGCCCGCCTGGGCCTAGATCCGGAGCGGCCGGGGATTGCGGTAGCAGTCAACGCGATGGTGATCCCGCGTTCGGAATGGGGGCGCGTCGCCCTCCAGCCGGGGGACCGCGTGGAGATCGTCCACGCGGTGGCCGGCGGATGAGGGTCCCCCGGAGAGGGGCCAGGTAGGAGCGGCTTTCACCGCAACCTTTAGGGATCGAAGGTGGAGTTCGGGGCTAAAGCCCCTTCTACAGAGGACGATGTGTTGTAGGAGCGGCTTCCGCCGCGACCCTTGCTTTCGCTTCGATCGAGGGGGTGAAGGATGAGCGAGCCGCTGGTGATCGCGGGGCGGGCGTTCGGTTCACGCTTGATCCTGGGGACCGCCCGCTACCCCAACCTCCAGGTGATGCTGGACGCCCTGGAGGCGAGCGGGACCGAGGTTGTCACCGTGGCCATTCGGCGGGTGCGCCCAGGGGCCGACGGGGAGAACCTGTACGATCTGCTGAGGGACCGTTACTTCATCCTGCCTAACACCGCTGGTTGCTTTACCGCCCCGGACGCGGTGCTGACGGCCCATCTAGCTCGGGAAGCCCTGGGGACGAACTGGATCAAGCTGGAGGTGATCGGGGACGAGGAGACCCTGTATCCGGACACGGAGCAGCTGTTGCAGGCGGCCGCCGAGCTGGCGAGGGACGGCTTCGTTGTCCTGCCCTACTGCAACGACGACCCAGTGGTCTGCAAGAAGCTGGAGGACGTCGGATGCGCAGCGGTGATGCCCCTGGGGGCGCCCATCGGCTCCGGGATGGGGATCCTGAATCCTTACAACATCCGGCTGATCCGCCAGATGTGCACCGTGCCGGTGATTGTGGACGCCGGGGTGGGGACGGCCTCGGATGTGGCCATCGCGATGGAGCTAGGGTGTGATGGGGTGTTGCTGAACACGGCGGTGGCCCAGGCCCGGGATCCGGTGAAGATGGCCCGCGCGATGCGCTGGGCAGCCGAGGCCGGGCGGCTGGCCTATGAAGCAGGGCGCATCCCGCGTCGCCTTTACGCCGTGCCCTCCAGCCCGATGGAGGATCGCATCGAGGTATGAGGCCGCCCCAGCCGCCCCTGCTGGTGATCACCGATCGCCGTCGGGCCCGGCGGCCGCTCCCGGAGCTCCTGGAAGAGCTGTTCGAGGCGGGGGTGCGCTGGGTGATGATTCGGGAGAAGGACCTCCCGGAGGCGGAGCTGGCCAGGCTGGCGGGGGAAGTGGTGCGGCGGGCGCGGGCGTGGGGAGCCGCCGTGGTGGTAAACGGCCACGCCGGGGTGGCCGCAGCGTGTGGGGCGGACGGCGTGCATCTGCCCCAGGGGTTCGCAGTAGCCGAGGCCCGCCGCCTCATCGGCCCGGACCGCTGGGTGGGGGTGTCAGCGCACAACCTGGAGGAGGCGCAGCGGGCAGCGGCAGAGAGGGCGGATTATATCACCCTGAGCCCGATCTTCACGCCTGTGAGCAAGCCCGGCCATGGGCCGCCGCTGGGCCTGGAGGCCCTCCAGCAGGTGGCGCGCGCGGTGCCCATCCCGGTCATCGCCTTGGGGGGGATCACCCCGGTGAACGCCCGCTCCTGCCTGGAGGCCGGGGCCGCCGGGGTTGCCGTGCTGGGCGGCCTGATGGAGGCCCCACATCCCCACGCCGTCGTGGCAGCCTATCTCCAGGCGTGTCGGCTTACGTGACGGTATGCGCACCATGGGCTCGGAAAAAGTCACGCTACCCAGGCGGCTGCCTGGGTTTAAAGTTCAGGAAGCTGCCGAAGACAACGAAGCGAAATGTCATTGCAAGCGAAGCAATCCCCAGGTCCACGCGGAGACTGCTTCGGCGGCCCCTCAGGTGAGCCTCGGCGTGACCCTATTGCCGCCTCGCAATAGCATTAGACAAATTGGGGGAGCATTCGAGATGAGATCGAGACCTCGGCATCTACCGCGGCTCGCTGATTTGCTGTTCTGGATCGGAGCGGCGTTGGTGGTCGCGGGAATGAAGCCGCTCATCAGGATGCCTGCATCGGTCTCCTCTCCGCAGCCCTCCAGAGAGCTCGTTCCTTCGCCCACGCCGACACTGCTCCAAGGGATCCCTCCAGTGGCATCCTTTCAGACTCCTGCACCAACCCAGTTGTCGCCTTCCCCGCGACCGATCTCGCCTGTTTATCCTCCCACCCGTATCGTGATTCCCTCGGCAAGCGTGGATGCCCCGATCATTCCCACCCGCTGGGAGCTACGGAAGGTGGCCGGGGACTGGCGGCCTGTCTGGGCGGTTCCGGATGTTCCATATGTGGGCTGGCATCAGACTTCCGCCTCGCTGGGCCAGCCGGGGAACACCGTCTTAAGTGGTCATAACTGGCCGGAGAACAGTCCCTTCCGGTTCCTATATAAAGTTCGGGTAGGGGACCCTGTGATCTTATACTCCGGCTCTCTTGCTTTCACATACAGAGTCGATGAAGTCCTGATTCTGGCGGAGGCTGGCCAGCCGTTGAAGATCCGCTTGGCAAACGCTCGCTATGCTCAACCCACCGACGACGAGCGGGTCACGTTGATCACCTGTCATCCCTACGGGAGCAACCGCTTTCGCCTGATTGTGATCGCGCGGCCGGATCACTCATACTGAGGAGGGCCGGCCACAAATCTTGGCACGAGCACGCGAATCCGGTCTCCGGAGTTGCCTCGCGCGCCCCCCGTGCTTGCATTCGTGTCTTCCTTTGTGGACGGCCTCTCACGGCATCAGCGAATCCGGTCGCCCCTCAGGGGCCCGCGGTCCGGCATCTACCGGCGGACATCACCATCCGCGTAGGTGGACGGCTGGCCGGGTAGGGCAGCCGAAGGCAATGCCTTCAGCTACCCGGCTATCCGGCTATCCGGCGCCATCTCAAATCATCGGCTTCCTCGGTTAACGCATGTGGGGTAGTCGGCCGATTCGCCCACGATCAAAGTCCTAATGCCTTCCTTGTGGTATAATCGAGAGCAACC
>JAGHYO010000035.1 GCA_017743605.1 Thermoflexus sp.
GGAGTTCCTGGAGCATCGGGCGGAGACGGACCGCCGTTTTGCCGAGCTGGCAGAGGCCCTGCGTCGCTTGGTGGAGCGGGTGGATCGGATCGAACAAGATGTGGGGATGCTCAAAGACCACGACCTGCGCCGGCGCTATGTGGAGCTCGCGCCCTCTTACTTCGGTCGCCCGAACTTCCGTAAAGTCCGTGCGTTGACGCCCTCTGAGCTGCTCGACCGGCTGTTGGCCGCGCTGGATGAGGGGAAAATCCGGCATGAGGACTTCGAGGAAGCCCGACGCATCGATGTAGTGATCCGCGGCGAATGGGAGGGCCGCACGCTCCACTTTGCAATGGAGACCTCCTGGACGATCGATCGGTGGGATGTGGAGCGAGCCGTGCGACGCGCCCAGCTTCTTCTGGCTGTCCTGGGGGAGACTTGGCCTGCGGTGGCGGGCAGCCGTTTGACCGAAGGGGCCTGTGAGCTCCTCCAGCGGATGCGCGCGGAGGGTCAGACCATCGTGGTCGCCCAGGACGGAGAGATTGAGTGGCCCTCTTGACCCAGCTCTCGGCTCAGCGGACCTCAATCCGCAGGGGCGCCGCCGGGATGACTTCCCCTTCCTCTAGCTCAGCCGTCGCTTGAAAGACATAGGCCCCTGGGGCGAGAGGCCACCAGGCCCGATAGGGCGGGCTTGTCCATTCCATCCACGGCTTTCCATCGATCTCCACCCGCACGGATCGGGGGACCCCCTGTCCGGTCCACTGAAGCTCGACCAGGATGCGCTGGGCCTCTGAAGGGAGGGAAGGAACCCGCCGGTAGATCGCTCCCGCAGGTGGGGAGACCCAGCGCAGGCCGCCCGCTCCGTTCGCGCCTCTCTGCTCCGCCCGCGGAGGCAGGGGAAAGCCGTTCTCCTGCGCCCATTTCCAGGCCCGCGGCGGCCACACGATCATCACCCGCTCCTCCACCGCCTCGGGAGGCGTGTCCGGTCCCGCCAGGCCTCCAGTCCGACGATCGATCCGCCACCGGCGATACAGATCATCGGCCTCTTTCGGCTCGGTGCCCTTGATGAACCATTCCTCCCGGGTCTGGGGGCACTCTGGCGTCGGGAGCTTGCCGGAAAGGGCGCAAACCGTCACCCGGCGCATCCCCTCTGGGACGGGGAAATCCCGAGCCGGCCGGCTGCGATGGAGGAGCGCCATCACCGCATGCCAGATGGGGGCAGCGCCCGTCACCCCTGAGACCTCCTGCAGGGGCGTCCGATCCACATTCCCAACCCAAACGCCCACCACCCAGTCCGGGGTATAACCGATGGTCCAGTTGTCCCGCCAGTCAATGCTGGTTCCTGTCTTCACAGCGGCTGGCCGGTCCAGCCGCAGGGGGCTCCATGCCCCGAACCCCAGCGTCCGCGCATCCGGATCCTTCAGGATATCCGTGATCAGGAAAGCAACCCGTGGATCCAGAACCCGGGGGCCCGGGCTTGGCTCCGCGCGAGCGCGCAACCGCCCATGCCGATCCCGGATCTCGCGGATCAGGATGGGGGTCACCCGGCGCCCGCCGCTGGCCAGCGCCGCATATGCCGCAGTGAGATCCAGCAATCGGACCTCCCCGCCTCCCAGGGTCAAGGAGAGCCCATACCGGGTAGGGGGGCCAGGGAGTTGGACCCCCAGGCGCTCCAGGAGATCCAAGAGGCGGGGAACTCCTACCTGTTCCAGCACGGCGACGGCGGGCACGTTCAGGGAGGAGGCCAGGGCGACCCGGGCGGAGACCGGCCCATGGTAGCGCCGATCGTAATTGATCGGCTGGTAGCCTTCTCCCTCGGCTGTGAGGAAGGTCTGGGGCAGATCCCAGAGGAGGGAGGCCGGGGTGAGCAGGGGACCGCTGCGTGGATCGAAGGCCAGGGCGTACGTGAAGGGCTTGAGAGCGGAGCCGGGCTGACGGGGGATCCGGACCCCATCCACCGCCCCGCTGATCGTTGCGTTGAAGTAATCCGGGCTGCCCACCCAGGCCAGGACCTCTCCGGTCTGCGGGTGCAGGACCACGACAGCTCCGTTGCGGGCCCCCGCGCCCGGGCGATCCGGACGGGGGCGGTTGATCTCCGCGAGGTGGTGACGCAGGATCCCGGTGACGGCCTCGTTCCACGCCAGATCCAGGGTGGTGGTGACGACCAGGCCCTCTTCGAACATAGCTTCCTCCCCGAACTGAGCTACCAGCGCTTCGCGGATCGCCATCACAAAATGAGGGGCGTGGATGGGGAAGGGGACGCTGGCGAAGCGCAAGCGCTCCGCGGCGGCGATGGCCGCCTCCTCTGCGGAGAGGAAGCCGTGTCGAACCATCAGGCGGAGCACCTGCTGTCGGCGCGCCTCCGCGGCCTCTGGCCGGGTGAGGGGATCATACCGGCTGGGGGCTTGCGGCAGGCCGGCCAGCAGCGCGCACTCCGCGGTATCCAGCTCCCCCGCATGCTTACCGAAGTAAGTCCGGGCTGCGGCCTCCAGGCCGTAGGCGAAGTGTCCATAGAAAACCGTGTTCAGGTAGATCTCAAGCAGCTCATCCTTTCCATAGCGCCGGCTGAGCTCCAGGGCCAGTAGGGCTTCCCGGACTTTCCGCCGCAGGGTGCGCGCGGTTCGCTCGTCCGGGTGGAGCAGGAGGGAGCGGGCGATCTGCTGAGGGATGGTGCTGGCCCCGCTCAGGGAGCTCTCCCCCCGAAGGTTCGTCCACAGCGCGCGCAGGATGGCGATGGGATCCACCCCAGGGTGCTGGTAGAAGCGGGCATCCTCTGTCGCCAGGGTGGCCTGGACGCAGGCCCGGGGGATGCGGGAGAGGGGCACCCAGGTGTGGCGTCCCTGATAGGGCGGAGCGATCTCATACAGGAGCCGGCCGTGGCGATCGAGGATCTGCACTCCGTGCGCAGGGGCGCGCCGGAAGAGCCCCTCGGGATCCGGGAGCGGGCCGATCCAGAGCCAGAACAGGCCTCCTAGCCCTCCGATCCCGGCGAACCCGAGGAACAGAAGAAGGGCTGACCGCCTGCGCCGCCCCCACCTCTGATGTGCGCCCATGGAGTAACCTCTCCCGGGGCTTCCCGGATCTGCGGCGGGTGCCCCCTTTCAAAACTCCACCACCGAGAAGGGAACAGGGACGAAGATCAGCAGGAACAAGATCCAGGTGAGCCATCCGATGGCCTGGCGCGTCGGGTTCAAGGGGGTGATGTCGTTCAGCGGCGGCGGATGGTGCAGGCCGGTCAGCATCGGCATGAAGGCCCAGAGGAACCATCCCGGCCAGCGCAGGCCCAGCAGCAGCAAGGCGAACACGCCGATCTCTGAGATCCGCCACGCGGTGCGGCCCAGCATCGCATACATGATGTGCCCGCCATCCAGCTGACCCAGGGGCAGCAGATTGAAGGCCGTCACCAGCAGCCCGATCCACCCCGCCCACGCCAGGACATTCAGCTGCACATCGTAGCCGTCGCTCGGAAGAGGTCGCCCGAAAATCAGCACCTTCAGCCCCCAGTAAAGGAGGGAGTTGCCCTCCAGGGCCACTATGCCCCGCAGGGGGACCACCGGGGAGGTGTAGAGGCCGTAGATCAAGATCGGAAGGGCGACAGCCAGCCCGGCCAGGGGGCCAGCCACCCCAATATCGAAGAGGGCCTTGCGATTCAGGATCGGCGAGCGGATCTGGATGAACGCTCCGAAGGTCCCTAGGGTTCCGATCCACGGGGGCACAGGGATGAAATAGGGTAGGGTGACTTCGCTGCGGTGCAGCCGCGCGGCGACGTAGTGCCCCATCTCGTGAACCCCCAGGATCAGCAGGAGCGCCCCGGCGAAGGTGATCCCCTGGGAGAGGTTGAGGCCGCCCTCGCTCCCATAGAGGGCTCCGGCCCATACAGTGGTCGCCGCTGTGGCCAGGAAGAGCAACAGGTTGATCCAGGGACGGGCCCGAGAGGGCCGGAACACCCCTGCCTGGGCGATGATCTGATCGGTGTTCCCATAGCGGCGCAGGATCGGGGTATAGCCCAGGGCCTCAAAACGATCGCGCAGGAGCTCAAAAGCGGCCTCGGCGTCTGTCTGCAGGTAGCCGTCGAAAGCGATCACCTGATCCGGGGGATACAGCACCCGGGTCTCCGTGATCACGAAAAGCCCTCGCAACGCCGACGCCAGCCGGTCCAGCGTGGAGGGCGTCCATCCTGTCTCATACCACACGGTTTCCATTGGATCCAACGCCTGATCCAGCGTGCGGATGGGGATTCAGCTCTTCTTGACTTCTTTAAGGACGGAGGGAACCTGCCCCGTTCGGACCACCCTGCGGAGCCTTTCGCTGGCTCTCGGAGGGCTTCGCAACGTTCACCCTCTCATTTTCTCAGTCTAAGGCACAGATGCCGGGCGCGCAACGAGAGGTCTGGCGTCGCCGCCCTGCCCTCATGGCCGGTTTTGCGGTAGGATAGGATGTAGGGAGCAAAGGGTCGCTGCCCCCGCTGGCTGTGGCGGGGGTGATCGGAGGGCTGTGATCCCGGGCTCTCGTTCGCAGGCAAGCGCAACTGGGAAACCGGGGGAGAGAGATCCGCGATGACCCTGAGGCGATGGACCGGTCCAGGATGGGAGAGGATCGTCCGCTCCCTCCGTTACTGGCTGCTGCCCGGGATGGGAGTTAAGCGGTGGCTGGTCCTGCTGCTGGTGGGAATCACCGAGCTGGCCCTGGCCCTGGCCTACGTGCTGGTGACTCTCTACCGGGAGCAACCCCTGCCGCCGATCTTTTATTACATCACCCTTCAGTTCATCCCCCGGCTGGGCCGGGCGGCGCTCTTCGGGATCCTAGGCCTGGTCACCACCGGTTTTGCCCTGCTCCGGTTGAACCGCACGTTGCTCTCTCCCTTCCTCCAGCCGGGGCGGGATGTAGCGGAGATCCTCCACCGTCACCGGCAGCGAGAGCGGGGGCCGCGCATCGTGGTCATCGGCGGGGGGACCGGTCAATCCACCTTGCTTCGCGGGCTGAAGGGGATGAGCGCGCGGCTGACGGCAGTGGTCACCGTGGCGGATGATGGGGGCAGTTCTGGTCGGCTGCGTCGGGAGATGGGCCTGTTGCCGCCCGGGGACTTCCGGAACTGCTTGGCTGCCCTGGCGGAAGCTGAGCCGTTAATGACTGCTCTCTTTCAATACCGGTTCGGACGAGGGACCGGCCTCAACGGCCATGCTTTCGGGAACCTTTTCATCGCTGCCATGGCGGAGATCACCGGTAGCTTCGAGCGGGCGGTCGCGGAATCCAGCCGCGTCCTGGCCGTCCGCGGACAGGTGCTGCCGTGCACGGTGGAGCACGTGATCCTGGCCGCGGAGATCCGTGACGTGGAAGGCCGCATCCACCGAGTAGACGGTGAATCCGCGATCCCGGAGGTTCGGGGCCGCATCGAGCGGGTGTGGCTGATCCCGGAGCACGCCCGAGCGTATCCGGAGACCCTCCGAGCCATTCTGGAGGCCGACCTCATCGTTCTGGGACCGGGAAGCCTCTACACCAGCGTGCTGCCCAACCTGCTGGTGGAGGGCATCGTCCCGGCCATCCGGGCCAGCCGAGCCCTTAAAGTCTACGTGTGCAACGTGGCCACTCAAATCGGGGAGACAGACGGCTATACCGTGGCGGATCACGTCCGAGCCATCGAGCGACATGTGGGGGCGGGGCTCTTTGATCTGGTCCTGGCGAACAGCCAGATGGACGTGCCCTGGGACGAGATCCCGAAGGAGGTGGGCGAGCTGGTGCGCTGGGATGGGCAGCCGATCCCGCCCTACGCGGTGGTGGCGATGGATATGATCGATGAGCGGATGCCCTGGCGCCATGATCCGGAGAAGCTGGCCCAGGCATTGATGGTTCTTTTTGAGCGCAGCCGCCGTTAAGGCGCGGAGGTCCTTCAGTGGAGCGGCACATCCGATATGGAGTGCATGGGGCCCTCGGGCTGGTGCTCTTGGTCGGGAGCGCCTGCCTTCGGGAGCCCTTCCGTCCTGGTCCTCTGATCTATGAAGGGCCTTACCGAGTTGAGTCGGCCGTGGGGGAGAGGTTGCCCGGGACGGACGTCCGTTACTTAGGGGTGGGGACGCAGGGAGCGCGCGTGCATATTGAGGGCCAGGAGGCGATGCGTTTAGCGGGGGATTCTTTGGAAGCGGCGGCCCAGCCGCATCCCACGCTGGCAGTGCGCTATAACCTCCGAATCTATTCCTACGATGAACGTGCTCTCCATGCGATTGGCACCGCCCGCGTTGAGCTCTGGGAAGCGCAGCCGCGGATGGGACCGCTGCCGGAGAAGGCGGCGGTGCGCTTCACCGCCCCAGTCACTTACCGAGTGCCCCGGGACGGGGTGATCCCCGGGACCTCGATCGTTTATCGAGGGAAGGAGGACGGGCGGGCGCGCCTGGAGGGCCTCGCGGGCTATCCCCACCGGAACATTGGGGACTCGATTCTCTGGACCGGACAGGTGCATCCGATGGTCCATCTGAACGCTGCCTTCCGGGTCCTGCTGATCGAGGATTCCTGGCTGACGGTGGGGGGGACGGTCGAGGTGTGGCTCTCAGGGCTTTGAGAGGGATCAGCATTTCGAAAAGGGGGGATTGTCATGGTCCGGGCCTATTTGTTCATCCAGGCGGCGATGGGCAAGCCCGGCGCAGTCGCAGAGGCCCTGCGCGGGCTTCCTGAGGTGAAATCCGCCGTGGTGGTCACTGGGCCTTACGATGTGATCGCCCTCATCGAGGCGTCCGACCTGCAGGCCCTGGGCCGGGTGATCACCGAGAAGATCCAGACCCTCGAGGGGGTGGAGCGCACCCTGACTTCGCTGGTCACCGGGATCTAAGGGAGGGCCGCGTCGCGGCCGCTACGCGCCGCCCTGCTCGAACAGACGGTCGATGGCCTCCGTCAGCTCTGCCAGGTTCAGAACCTGGTGGACTGCCGCGCAGAGTGGGGCGTACAAGAATATGTCGCTGTCGCCGGTGCCCCAGAGCGCCCGGGGCTCTGGGTTGAACCAGAGGATGCGTTTCGCTCGGCGACGGATCTCCTCGAAGCAGTCCAGGCGGGGATCGTTGTAATTGTTCCGCCCGTCCCCCACGATGATCACCGTGGTCTTCCGGTCCAGGGCGTCCAGGTGGTTGCGGCAGAAGGTCGTCAAGCCGTTCCCCAGGTCGGTGTTGTAATGCCCCGGCGGGTTCTCCCAGAGCACCCGGCGCACTGCCTCCTCCGGCCGCTCCTCGAAGAAAATGGGCGTGATCTCGCGCAGGTCATCGATGAACACAAAGCTGCGCGTGCGGCTGATCTGGTCCTGAAGCAGATAGATCAGATGGAGGAAGAACTCCGAACAGTGCCGCACGGAGGTGCTGAGGTCGCACAGGACCACCAGGCGGGGCTTGAGGTGGCGCCGGCGGAAGTGCAGGTCGAAGGGGACGCCGGCATGACGCAGGTTGGCCCGCAGCGTGGCCTTGGCGTCCAGCCGGCGGCCGTCCCCGCGCTTCAGGCGCAGGGCAGCCCGGGTGCGCAGGCGGGCGGCCAGGCGGGCGACCATCTGGCGCAGGCGGTGGAGATCCGTGGGGGTCAGGGCGTGGAACGGGCGCTCCATGAGCTCCGCCTCGCGGGGCTCCGGGGAGCGCTCCGCCAGGCGCTCCAGGGCAGCCATCCCCGCCGCCTGCTGAATCTGGCGGAGGAGGGCGGCCTGGTTGGCCCGGATCTGTTCCTCCAGCTGCTGGAGCGTCTTGGCGTCCATCCCGGCTTCCGCGAGCATCCGCAGGAAGGCCCGCAGTGCCTCCTCCAGCCGTTCGTCCAGCCCGGCCCCTCGCTGCATCCAGCGGGCCAGGGCCTGGCGATCCGCCCACTCTCGGATGTGACGGCTCCCGGCATACCGGGCCAGGGCCTGTAGCTCCTCTGGCGTGAACGGCCGGCCCTCCAGCAACCGGCGCAGCAGCTCCGCCATCTCTGGGCCGAACGGGCGGGCCAGGGCCTGCAGCGCCTGCTGTAGCCATCGCTGATGCCGAGGGGAGAGCCCGCCCGTCGCTGGCATCATCGGAGGCTCACCCAGCCCGAAGAACAGAGGGAACAGCTCCTCAAAAATGGGGAAGGCCCGAGCTTCCTTCACCAGGGCGGTTCTCAGGGCGGCTTTAAAGAGCTCCCGATCCATCGCCCCGACCTGCTCGACCGCGCGGAGGGCATCCGCTGATTCCGCCACAGACACCCGCACTCCGGTGGCCCGGAGGGCCCGAATGAACTGCACGATCCGCTCATCCATCGATGGGCTCCATAGGCGTCCCTGTGCCCCTGCTGGCTTCATTCTGAATGCAGCCGGGCGAGGGCGTCAACCAGGCGCGCAGGCCTTACGCGATCGACGAAGCGGGCAGATCCAGCAAGAAAACGCTGCCCAGCCGGATCCGGGTGAGGCCCGCTGCGCGGGCAGCCTCGAGGGCCTCCTGGGCGTGCGCGGAGGAGGTGCAGGGAAGGTCGGCCATCCAGAAGTGTGGGGCGAAGGCGAGCAGCGTGTAGGGGATATCTGGATGGATGGAGGCGATGAAGCGGGCGATGCGGAACACCTCCTCGGCATCTACGTAGCCGGGGATCAGCAAGGTGCTAGCCACCACCAGAGGCGGGTGAGGCCGCCGGGGGATCATCGCTGCTGCTCGCCGGAAGTTCTCCAACGTGCGGCGGTTGCTGGCCCCCGTCAGGGCAATGTGCAGGTTCTCGTCGAAGGCTTTCAGGTCGAACTTGATGCAGCCCCCGGTCTCCAGCGAGAGGCGGACGGCCTGATCCAGCAGCCGGGGGTTCATCATGCCGTTGGTCTCCCAGCACACCCGCACGCCTTTCCGGGCGAGCAGCCAGGCTGTGGCCAGGGCATGCGGCATCTGGGAAGAAGGATCGCCGCCAAAGAAGCACGCGCAGAAGGTGCGTTCGTTGGCGACGGCCGCCAGCTCAGCGGCGGAGGTCCGGGCGCGCTCCGAAGCGGAAAGGTCGCGGTAATGCCAATTCTGACAGAACAGGCAGTTGAAGGTACACGAGCCGTAGAACACCGCGAGGTTATGATAGCCGCGCGCGTGATGCCCCTCGCACACCCAGTCCGCCACGCAGTTGGTGGGCAGGGGATCCCGATACCAGTGCAGGAGGCCGTGCTCTGGGGTTCCCGCTCGGTGGATCAGCTGTCCATTCCGGGCGATCCGCAGGCCGCAGTAGCCCCGCTCGCCCTCCCCCAGACGGCATTCCCACGCGCATAACCCGCAGCGGATCCCTCCGGGGGTCTGCGGGGCGCTCTCCGGCAGGCCGAAGGCCCGCCGGATCTGACGGTGGGTCTTCTGGGCCAGCGGGACGGCTTCCTGAGGACGCTCCCGGATGCAGCGCACACAGCTGCCGATGGCCCCGGCCACCGGCAGCACCGACTGGCCGCACAACCGGCATGCGGCGGATCCTTTCTCTGCAGGCTGTACCCAGGGAGAACGCTTCCACATCATTCCTGCTCCTTTCTTCGTCTCACTGCTCTGCTAAACGTTGGAGCATCTCTTCCCACCTCTTCATTCACCTCCCGGAGAGCGCGCTCGAAGGCCTCCTGACGTTCCTTTGAAATCGATCGTGTAGGACGAACAATCAGAGATGGTCCATCGATCCACAGCGCGACCGGAGAGTCGGCTGGGATGCTGAGTCGCTGTAAGAGCAACTGATCCATCACCAGCACTGCGTTGTTCGCTCAAAGGATCAGCCTCCGGATCCTCTTCGCCTTCTATTATAGGCGGGACCACTATAAACGGGACCACGAGCACGATCCTGCAGTTCTTCCGCCTCATGGTGCGATCGGCCCGGAGGGCGCATCAAGAACCAAGGTGGGTAAGGCCCTGAAGGGCAGGCTCCGGGCGAGGGCCTCGACGGTGAAGCAGGCCAGATCCCGGAAGAGGGGCTCGGCGCGGGCTTCCTGTTCCTCCGGAGGAAGCCGGAGATGGGCCTCCACCCGGCCGGCCATCTCCTCCAGGGCGTGGGGGTCGGCCCACCGAGCGAGCCACGCGAAGAGCGCGCGATGCGCCCCTTTCCGCGCCATCGCCTCCAGCCCGTCCAGGATCTGCCGGTGGGGCGTGCCTTCCCAGATGGGCAGGATCATGGCCTCCCGCAGCCAGCGCTCCACCGGATACTCCCCCAGCACTCCCATCCCGCCGTGGACCTCCATCGCCCACTTCGCCGTCTGCACCGCCTGCTCCGCCGTCCAGTATTTGGCAAGATGGGTGAGCAGACGGAAAAGATGGTAGCGCTCCGGATAGGGAGGGCGCTCCGGCCACACCTCCTCCAGCATGCGGACCGTTGCCCAGGTCAGGGCAAAGGCGGCCCGGAGCTCCTGGATGCGCTCGGCGAACTGACGACGCATCAAAGGATGCTGGAGGACAGGGCGGCCGAAGGCGATGCGGCGAGCCGCGAAGGCCAGGGCCTCCGCGATCGCCCGCTGCATCAGGGCGACGCTGCCGACGCTGTTGGCGACCCGGGAGACGTTGAGGACCTCCAGGATCTGGTAGATGCCGGTCTCTGGGCGCCCTAGCAGGTATGCCTCGCTCTCCCGCAGCTCCACCTCGCCCGTGGGTACCGAGCGGGTGCCGATCTTATCCTTCAGGCGTCGGATGAGATAGTTGAGGGTGCCATCCTCCCGATAGCGGGGGAGCAGGAAGAGGGCAAGGCCGCGGACGGTGCGGGGGGCGCCCTCGGGGCGGGCAGCGACCACGGCCAGCTCCGCCCCGGCGTTGCTGGCGAAATACTTCTCCCCCGTCAGCCGCCAGTGTTCGCCTTCGGGCCGAGCGACGGTCTCTACGGCGGCCCCCAGATCCGAGCCGCCGCCGGCCTCGGTCATCCAGGTGGCGCCCTGCCAGACTTCCCCGTCCCGTCGGAGCAGAGGTGGGAGGAAGCGGGCCTGAAGCGCGGGATCGCCGTATTTGCGCAGGGCCAGGGCGGTGGCCAGAGAGACGGTGTAGGGGCAGTAAAGGCCTGCATCATAGAAGGCGGTTACATATCCGATGAGGAACGTTGCGGCGAGCCCTTCTCCTTCGAAGGTCTGCCAGACCGCGCCGGCGCGATAGCCCTGCAGGAGCATCCGTCGGTAATCCGGCGGGTAGAGGATCTCATCGATGCGGTGGCCGAAGCGGTCGTAGGCGCGCAGCCACGGCGTGCCCATGCGATCGATCATCGTGGAGATGGCCTTCCCCTCCGCTTCCCACCAAGCCTCCAGCTCCTCGATCTCGGCCCGGATCGGAAGCGGAACCCCCATCGCCTGAAGGAACCGCGTGGGCGAGGGAATGGCTTCCATGAGCTCCAGCTCCGCCATTGCGGGCCCCATGTTAGGAGATCCACTCCCATGATACGCCTTCGCGAGGGGGCGCGCCGGGCGATGTCCGCTCGGCCTCTTAAGATCCGGGGGGAGAGATCCGTCGTATGATGAATAAGGGATCACCGCTCAGGAGGGGCGCATGCTTCGATGGCTGAAGGCCGGGCTGGGGGGAGCCCTGCTGTTCCTGGGCCTGCTTCTCGGGATGCGCTGGGCGGCGGGGGAGGCTGCGATGCTTCCGCCGCCCCTGTGGGGTCCCAACGTGGTGGCTAACACCGATCGGAGCGGCTTCGCCCAGCAGGAACCCAGCCTGGCCATCCACCCCCGCGACCTCCGGAACCTGGTGGTGGCAGCCAAGGACTTCCGCCGCACCCAGGACATCACCCGCGAGGTCTGGATCTACGTTTCCTTCGACGGGGGACGCTCCTGGCCGATCCAGGCCCCCTTCCCTGGCCTGCCCCCAACCATCACCCTACAGAGCGATCCGGTCGCCCTGGCCACGGAGGAGGGGCGTTTCTACGTGCTGGCCCTGGGCGTCGGGACGCCCGCTCGCCGCCATCACGGGCTGTTCCTGACCTGTTCCGATGACGGAGGGCGCACCTGGCGGGACGCGGTGACAATCATCTCGGATCCATCGACGATCTTCGATGATAAGCCCTGGCTGGCCCGCGACGACCATCCCTCCAGCCCCTACTACGGGCGCCTGTATGTGGCCTGGCGGCCCATGCATGCCGACGTGCTATGGGTGGTCCGCTCCGAAGACGGCGGCCTTTCCTGGTCCCGCCCGGTGACCGCGGCCGAGGGGGAGAGGGTACAGGGGGCCATGCCAGTGGTAGGTGCCGATGGGGCCCTTCATCTTTTTTTTGTGGAGCCGATATCGCCCACCGCGCCCGGAATGATCCGGGTGGTCACCTCCTTCGATGGAGGAGCTTCCTTTTCCACCCCGCGGAGGGTGGCTTCGGTGCTTCAGCCTCCCAGCCCTGTCCGCGTTTATGATCGGTGGCGGCTTTATACGCTGCCCAGCGCCGCGGCAGACCCCCGGGATCCCGCCCGGCTGTACGTGGTCTGGACGGAGGGATCCCCTCAGGAGGCCCTGGGCACGGAAGTGGCCTTCGCCCGCAGCGAGGACGGCGGTCGCACCTGGATGCTGAGCCGGCCTTTCGCCGCCCCGGGGGACGCCATGCATCCCATCGTGCGGACGGACGCGCGGGGGTGGGTGCATCTGTTCTGGTTGGATCGCCGACGGGATCCCCGGAACCGGCTTTTCGATGCGTTTTATGCTTACTCTCCGGACGGCGGGCGGACGTGGAGCCCGCCTTTCCGGGTGAGCACGCGTTCCTTCGATCTGAACCAGGCCGTGCCGCCCATCAGCCCAGCGCCCGGGGATTACTGGGGTCTGGATGTCCGCAGGGATCGCGTCTGCATGGCATGGAGCGATACCCGGTTCGGCGATGAAGATATCATGGTGACATGCGGCATCCTCCCCCTCGCCTCCTCTGTCCTGCTTCCCGGGATCCCCATCGAGTAGCGGCTGCCAGCGGAAGTTTGAGCCTCCAGCAGAGATGATGTTAGACTGAGGCCGTGAACTCCGGAGCACCGGATGGGGCGGATGGTGCGTCGCGCGACAGCCATGGCCCACCCGAACATCGCCTTCGTGAAATACTGGGGGAACCGGGATGATCGCCTCCGGCTCCCCGCCAATTCGTCGTTTTCCATGAACCTGGGAGGGTTGCGCACGATCACCGCAGTGACGTTCCGGGAAGAGGAGGGGCCGGATCTCCTGTTCGTGAACGGCGCGCCCGTGGAGGGACCGGCCCGGGAACGGGTCTCGGCGTTCCTGGATCACGTGCGGAGGATGGCCGGATATCCGGGTCACGCCGTGGTGGAGTCCATCACGGACATCCCGCCCGGCGTGGGGCTGGCATCGTCGGCGGCAGCCTTCGCCGCCCTGGCCGCTGCTGCGTCCGCGGCCCTGGATCTGCAGCTCTCCGAGCGAGACCTGTCCATCCTCGCCCGGCTGGGCTCCGGGTCGGCGTGCCGTTCCGTGCCCCCTGGATTCGTGGAGTGGGTGGCAGGCGAGCGCCATGAGGATTCCTATGCTTACAGCGTGGCCCCGCCGGAGCACTGGGATCTGTGGGACGTGATCGCCGTGGTCAGCGAGCAGCACAAGGCGGTGGGGTCCAGCGAGGGGCATCGCCGGGCGGCTACCAGCCCCCTGCATGGACCGCGGGTGGCGACCGCGCCGGAGCGGGTGGCCCGCTGCCGGGAGGCGGTGCTGCAGCGGGACTTCGAGGCCCTGGCGGAGACCATCGAGACGGACGCCATCTGGATGCACGCGGTGATGATGACCTCCCGACCGCCCCTGTTCTACTGGGAGCCCGCCACCCTGGTGGTGTTGCAGGCGGCCCGTTGCTGGCGGGAGGAGGGGCTGCCGGTGGCCTTCACTCTGGACGCCGGGCCCAACGTACACCTGCTCTGCCCGGCGGAAGCTGCGGAGGAGATCGCCCGGCGGGCCCAGGCGGCGCCTGGGGTGCGGCGGGTGCTGCGCAGCGGCCCCGGCAGCGGGGCCCGGATCCTGCCGCCCGATGGAGGCCCATGAACGAAGGAGGTCCCCATGGATGTTCACGTGGAGCGACGCCTGTTCACGGTGGAGGAGTATCACCGGATGGCGGAGGCGGGGATCCTTTGCGAGGATGACCGGGTGGAACTCATTGAGGGGGAGATCGTCGAGATGAGCCCCATCGGAAGCCGGCACGCAGCAGCGGTGAAGCGCCTCCTGAACCTGTTCCTGCCGGCCCAGGCGGCCGGTCGGGCGATCCTGAGCGTCCAGGATCCCATCCGTCTGGGGAGGCGTTCGGAGCCGCAGCCGGATGTGGCGTTGCTGCGGCCGCGGGAGGATTTCTACGCTTCGGAGCATCCGGGGCCGGAGGATGTGCTGTTGATCGTGGAGGTGGCGGAGCATTCGGCCGGGTATGATCGGGGGGTGAAGGTGCCGCTGTATGCGCGGTATGGGGTGGCGGAGGTATGGGTGGTGGATCTTTCGCGGGGTGTGGTGGAGGTGTATCGGGGGCCGGAAGAGGAGGGA